>CAYGPA010000649.1:0-2564 GCA_964351535.1 uncultured Planctomycetaceae bacterium | reverse complement strand
GAGGTCCGGGTGGTCGCAGACCGTAACCAGCGCCGGGGCGGCGTGCACGCGCGGAACTGCCGGTCGGTGGACCGCCTCGCCGGCGCGAAGCCGGGGTCGCGAGGTGGGGTGCGGCTTCGGCTCCGGTCGCCTGTGTCTCCAGGCATCACACCGAACCGGATGCCACGGCCCCGGCATCTGGAGCACTTCCTCGACGGACTGCTAGGATTCGCAACGACGCGGAGGGGGCTCGGAGCGCCCTTCGACCACCATCTCTCGAGGAGGAGAACCCATGGCGACCCGAAATCGACCGGTGACGCGCGGAGTCACGATCTCGCCGAGCAAGGCCTCGGCGGGCACGAACCGGAAGAAGGCGAGCGCTCGCAAGGCGGACGCGGGCAGCGAGGCGGCGGAGCGCAGCGGGACGCCGGACTATCTCGTGCCGAAGATGGGGCAGTATCCCGTCGCGGACACGGCCTACTACCAGAGCGTCACGATCACGAGCATGGACGCGCCCGCGGCCGCCAAGGAGACCCGGGAGCTCGACGGGCCGCTCGACCTGACGCTCGGCACCCAGACGCTGCACGCCACCGCGCCCGCGCAGGGTGTGATCCTGGTGCACGAGCAGGCGTGGTACATGAAGGGGCTCGCGCTCGGCAACCTGCTGCACTCGCTCTGCCTCGCGCCCGGTGAGGTCACGAAGGTCGCGATGATCGACTGGCACCGCCAGACGCGCGCTTCGACCTCCGAGAGCGTCGAGCAGTCCGAGACCTTGCGCCAGTCGGGCTTCCAGAACCGCGCGATCAGCGAGGTCCAGAACGCCGTGGCGCACGAGACGCAGTTCGGGCGTTCGCAGGTCGCCTCGCGCTCGAGCTCCAGCCAGGGCGGGATCGGCGGCGTGCTCGGTTTCCTCGGAGGTTCGGCCAGCACGGCTTCGAACAGTACCCGTGCCAGCGCCGTCAACTTCAGCACGGGCACGCGCAACGTCTCGGCTTCTTCCAACCAGCGCATCCACCAGCGCACCGAGGAGCTCGCCCAGGCCTCGCGCTCGCGGCGCGCGACGATCGTGCAGGAGGTCTCGGAGTCCGAATCCGAGCAGCTGACGACGCGCGTGGTCGCGAACTACAACCACATGCACGCGTTGACCATGCAGTACTACGAGGTGCTGGAGGTCTACGAGTTCCGCACGCGCGTCACGGAGGCCACGCGCTGCCTGTTCCTGCCGATGAAGGTGCTCGACTTCGCCGACGCGGGCGTCATCGAACGCTACCGAGAGGTCCTGGCCCAGGCGGCGGAGGAGGCGGACATGCTCGACGTGCGCGAGGCCCTGTTGACGGACCAGGACGACGCGGCGATCGAGCAGGCGGCGGCCGCGCGCAAGAAGGCCGACGAGGCTCGCTCCGCGGCGGCCAAGGCGCGCGCCACGTTGGTCGAGGCACTGGCCAACCAGAAGGCGGCTGCTCAGAAGGTGATCGCGTTTCAGAAGGCGATGCAGTCGAACCCGATCAAGGCGATGTCGATGATCGGGCAGATCGCGGAGATCCAGGCCGAGACCGTCGCCGCTGCGTCGGCGGCCGCGGCCGCGAGGGGCGACGTCACCACTCGCGAGGCCATCGCCCGGAAGGCCGAGGCCGAGGCCGACGTCCTCGAGAAGGCCGCGAAGATCTCCGTCGCGCGGCTGCCGGCGCTCCTGAATCGCGACCAGCTCTACTTCAACCAGGCCATCTGGATGCGCCTCGACCCGTTCGCGGTCAGTCAACTCGTGGCCGACAGGACCTACGAGGGCGAGTCGCTCGCCGAGACGCTCGACCCCGAGCCCGTGACGGTCTTCGGCAACTACGTCGGCTTTCGCTGGCGCTTCCCCGCCGACCGCGAGAAGGACGCCGAGGCCTTCGCCGCTCAGTTCGTCGACATCGACGAATCGAAGAGCAACTCCACGGTCTCGATCCCGACCGGCGGTGTCTTCGCCGAAGCCGTGCCCGGGCAGTCGAACTGCGCCGAGGAGATCGACGTCTCGCGCTTCTGGAACTGGCAGGACTCGCCGATCCCGATCCTGCCGCCGTCGATCGCGCCGCTGCAGTCGGGTTCGCGCGCGCAGGCGACCGCGGCCGACGCCGGCAGCCTGGATGCGCCCGCCGTTCAGCTCCAGGGGCCGGCGGCGATGCCCGACCCGTCCGGCATGAAGACCATCACCGAGGCGCTCGTCGCGAGCAACCTGTTCCGCGACATGAGCGGCGGCGACGCGATCGCCAAGCTCGCCGAAAAGGCTCTGGGCGAATCGGCGGCCGGCTCGCGCCACGCCGCGGACAAGGCCAACGAGAACATCAAGACGTACGTCGAGTTCCTGAAGACGCTCGCGCCCCTCGTCGAGGCCTACATGACCAAGGGCATGAGCTCGACCCTGAAAGGCGGCCTCATGAACGCCTCGAAGAAGGCCGAGGGCAAGTAGTCCCGGCCGCGGCCCGGGTCGCGGGACCGGGGAGGCGTCGATCGCCGCGCCTCCCCGGACGGAATCCGCCGTCCGTCCATGTCAAGGTGCGATCGTGAACGTCAGGCCGTTGGTCAGCGAGTCTCCGAAGCCGGCC
>CAYGPA010000648.1:0-2566 GCA_964351535.1 uncultured Planctomycetaceae bacterium | reverse complement strand
GGCCTGGTGCACATCTCCGAGATGTCCTGGACCCGCCGCATCAACCATCCGAACGAGATGGTGAAGATCGGCGACGAGGTCGAGGTCGTCGTGCTCGACCTGAACAAGGAGAAGCAGGAGATCTCGCTCGGCATGAAGCAAGCCGAGACGAACCCCTGGGACCTCGTCGAGGAGCACTACCCGGCGGGTACGGTCATCGAGGGGACGGTGCGCAACCTGACCTCCTACGGCGCCTTCGTCGAGATCGAAGAGGGCATCGACGGTCTGCTGCACATCACCGACATGAGCTGGACCAAGAAGATCACGCACCCCTCCGAGATGGTGAAGAAGGGCGACAAGGTGCAGTGCGCCGTGCTGTCGGTCGACACGCAGAAGAAGCGGATCGCCCTCGGCATGAAGCAGCTGACCCCCGACCCGTGGCAGGACGAGATCCCGTCGAAGTACCACGTCGGCGACCTGCTCTCGGGCGTCGTGACGAAGATCACCAACTTCGGTGCCTTCGTCCGCCTCGAGGACGAGCTCGAAGGCCTGCTGCACGTCTCGGAGCTCGCCGACCACAAGGTCATGTCGCCCGAGGAAGTCGTGGCGTCGGGCATGAAGGTCGAGGTGCGCGTCATCCGCGTGGACACCGAGGAGCGCAAGATCGGCCTCTCGTTCGTCCACTCCGACTTCGAGGAGAACCTGCGCTTCACGCAGGGAGACGGCGAGGCGGCCGCGGAGGAGGGCGCGGAAGCGTCCGCTCCGGAAGCCGCTGCGCCGGAAGCCGCCGCGCCGGAGGCCTCCGCCCCGGAAGCGCCGGCCGCGGAGCCCGAGAATCCCGCTCCGGCGGCCTCCGAGGAGCCGGCGGCGGAAGCCCCGGCCGAGACCGAGCCCGAGAAGCCGGCCGAAGGCGCCACCGAGGGCTGAGCCCTCCGGCCCCAGTGCCCCCATTGCCATGATGCGCGAACGGCGCGGTCGCGCGGGCAGGGCTCTCGCCCTGCTCGCGCTCGCACCGCTCGCCGCGTGCGCCGGGGGGCCGGACACCGCGGACGCGGCGGACCTGCAGGGTCCGCCGCGTCCCGTCCTTCCGCGGGCGCTCCTGCCGACGTTCGAGGCCCTCGAGAGCGCCATCGAGGCCGGGGAGGACGCGGAGGCGCGGCAGCTCCTCGCGCGCCTGCGCGCGCGCACCAGCGACCCCGAGATCCTGCGCGCGACGGACACCTACGAGCGCATCCTCGTCGGGCGCGAGCTCGCCGCGCGTCTCGATCTGCGTCTCGAGAGCTTCGAGCTCGAGCAGGCGCCGGGAACGCACGTCGTCCGCTTCGTCGCCGAGCAGACCGGGGCCGAGGACCTCGTGCTGCGCACCGCGCCCGCGCGCCTGCGCCTCTGGATGACGTCGGTCGACGTGGACGGCGCCGAGCAGCGCTCGGTCCGCACGTTCGCGATCGAGCCCCTCAGCGAGATCCCCGTTCCGGCCCACGGTTCCTTCGAGCTCGATCTCGGCGCCACCGAGCTCCCGGTCGGGCGCTTCCTGGCCGTGCGCGGCAGCTGGCAGCTCGAGGTCTTCGCGGGCTCCCTGCACGTGGGGACGGTCGACGCCGAGGGCTTCCCCGCGCAGGGGGTGCCGGTCGCGGGCACCGAGGCCGTGCGGATCGCTCCGTTCCTGCCCGCGGAACCCGTGGAGCCCGGCGAGCTCGCCCGCTTCGTGCGCAAGCCGGGGTTCGACCTCCCGCCCGCCCTGGAGCGCGCGGTGCGCATCCCGGTGGACCAGCGCGACGTCGCGCTGGACCTGTTGACACCGGTGGCGATCGAGATGAACCTCCCGGACCTCGCGCGCCTCGTTCCGTGCCTGCGCTGGCTCTCCGGCTCGGCCGAACCGGGCGGCGACCCCGAGGCCTGGCGCCGGTGGCTGGCGGGCCGCGCGCGAAGGCGCGCCGACGCGACGCGCTCCAACCTGGTCCTCCCCGGTTCCCCGCTGTAGACGTGGACGACATGACGAAGCCCGACCCGACCCCCGAGCAGCAGCTCGAGACCTTCGCGCGCGGCGCGATCGACCTGATCGAGCGACGCGAGCTCGGCTCGCGGCTGGAGAAGGCGGCCGCGGAGGGCCGCACGCTGCGCGTGAAGTTCGGCATGGACCCGAGCTCGCCGGACCTGCACGTCGGGCACTCGGTGCAGCTCATGAAGTTGCGCGCGATCCAGGAGCTCGGCCATCAGATCGTCCTGATCGTCGGCGACTCGACGGCCATGGTGGGGGACCCCTCGGGACGCAACAAGCTGCGCCCGCAACTGACGCGCGCGGAGGTCGACGCCAACCTCGAGACGTACACGTCGCAGGCGGGCAAGGTGCTCGACATGGAGCGCACGGAGGTGCACCGCAACTCCGAGTGGTTCGACGAGATGGGCTTCGAGGACGTGCTGCGCCTCGCCGGCCGCATGACGGTCGCGCGCATGATCGAGCGCGACACGTTCCAGAAGCGCATGGAGGCGCGCGAGCCGATCGGCATCCACGAGTTCCTGTACCCGCTGATGCAGGGCTGGGACTCGGTGCAGATCCGGGCCGACGTCGAGCTCGGCGGCACCGACC
>CAYGPA010000647.1:0-2567 GCA_964351535.1 uncultured Planctomycetaceae bacterium | reverse complement strand
GCGACCCACGAGCCGATCTGCAGGCCGACGAGGACTCCGAGCAGCGCGCCCAGGCCCGCCGAGCGCCAGGGTCTCCGCAACGACGTCTCGCGCAGTCCCTCCGACGCGCCGAGCAGCAGCAGCGTGTTCAGGAGCGAGATCCACGCGTGGTGGTCGCCGGTGCCCGCGACGCTGTAGTTGATCGACCCGAAGCAGAGCGCGTGGTACGCCCCGGCGACGAGCCCGGCCCGCCAGCCGGCCAGGCGCGCGCCGCAGAGCGCGGCGACGAGCGCCGTCAGCACCCCGAAGACGAGCGGCGCGTTGCCCACCAGGGACTCGACGCGCCAGCGTCGCGCGTCGTCGGGATCCACGGACGGACGATCGGCGCGGTTCGGGGACGCCGCGGGCTCGAGCAGCTTCGAGAACTCGCCGAGCAAGCGGTCGTAGTACGGCGGCCACGGGATCGTCGCGCCGTCGGGGTGGCTCAGGTACGGGTCCGTCTCGGCGACGACGCCGTCGCGCAGGAAGCGCGCGACGCGCCGCATGTGGTAGTGCCCGTCGGGCTCGAGCGTGTAGCTCGCGGGAGCTCCCGCGGGCCGCGGGGCCTCCGCCGGCCACGAACGCCGCTGGCCGTCGATGTCGCGCGCGTAGAGCGCCAGCGCGAGCACGACCAGCGCCACCACGAACGCGGACGCCCACCTTCGCCACGAGGAATCAGGAGCCACGGAGCTCGATCCTCCTTCCCTCGCGCACGTCGGCCTCGGAGATCAGCACGCGCCCGCGGCGCTCGCCGATTCGCCACAGGGGTCGTCCGACGACGCGTCCGTCGCCGTTGCGTTCGTCGGTGTTGTACGGCACGCGCAGCACGGCCCGGCCGTCGTCGCCGACGGGCTCGGAGCCGCTCCAGCGCAACGTGTAGCCGCCCGGATACTCCACGTCGAGCTCGAGCTGCAGACGTTCCCCGGGGGCGCCGGCCGCCGCGAGGCGCGCGCCCTCGACGTGCTCCCAGATCCAGCCGTAGGGACGCGGCTCGGCGAAGAACGGGAAGAGCCGCAGGTCCGCCGCGCGTCCGGGGGGGACGTGCGCGAGGCGCACGAAGTCGAGGCTGCGAGCGACGATCGCACCCGTCGCGTCGCGGGCCGTGCCGTCCTGCAGCAGGCGCGCGCCCATCGTGCGGTACCAGGCGTCGCGCGCGGTCCGGACGTCCTCCCAGGGGCCGTCCCAGAAGCGGTCGGCCTCGCCGGGCAGCGCCACGTCGACGGCGACGGGCAGCGTCTCGGGGAACGCGCCCGTCAGGAGCACGTAGCGGGCGCGATGACGCCGGAGCAGCTCCTCGGCGGCGGCGGGGTCGGTCTCGAGCAGGAAGCGGTAGGGCGCGCGGTAGGACTCCTCGCCGACGTAGAGACCGAAGTTCGTCGCCACCGTGGGCAGGTCCGCGGCCCACTCGATCGCGTGCCCGTGGGTCCACGGCGCGAGCACGGCGTAGTCGGCCGGCCGCGGCGCCTCGCGTCCGAGCCAGTCGACGAGCCGCCGCGTGATGCGGTGCTGGGCGGCCTTGGCGGGCACCGCGTCGAAGCTGCGCGGCGCGCCGACGGCCGGCCACGTGTCGCGCACCACCGAGGCGTTCGCGGCCAGCACGAATGCGAGCGCCAGCGCCGCGGCGACGGGTGCGCGCCGCACGAGCGCCGGAGCGCGCGGCGAGCCGACGAGCCGCGCGGCGCCCCAGCCGAGCAGGGGGCAGGCGACGACGGCGAGGTTGTCGCTGAAGCGCTTCTGCACGAGCGACTGGAACAGCAGCACGGGCACGAACAGGACCGCGACGAGGAGCTGCGTCTCGCCCGCCCGCAGAGCGCGCCACGCGGCGAGCGCCCAGGCCGGCACGAGCAGCAGTGCTCCGTAACCCAGGTAGTCCAGCGGCACCTGCAGCCCGCCGAAGCGCCCGCCCCACATGGGCTGCGACTCCGCCACGTGCCCCATGAAGGCGTTGGTGCGCCCCGCCCACGCGAAGCCCTCGCGGATGCCGCGCGCCGGACCCGCATCGACCAGGAAGAACAGCGTCCCGAGCGCGCCGAGGGCCGCCGCGACGAGCCAGGGATAGGCGCGGAACGCGCGATCCTCCGGCCGCAGGCGCAGCAGCGGCGCGAACACGGCGGCTCCGAGCAGCAGGTGCGCCAGGTGGAACCACGAGAGGTTCACGACCATCCACGGCAGCTCGTCCTTCCACGGGCTGGAGAGCACGGCCGGCGCCAGCACGGCTGCCGCGACCAGGTGGAAGGCCAGCCCGAACCCGACGAGGCCGGGCCGCGGGCGCCGCGCGTGACGGACGAGCATCCAGCCCAGGGCGAGCTGCAGCAGCAGCACGTACATCAGCGCGGCGACCCACGAGCCGAGCGCCGCGCCCGCGACGGCTCCCGCGAGCGCTCCGAGCAGCGGATCGCGGCGCGCGTGGCCGTCGCCCGAGAACGCGACGGCGCCGAGGCCCACGAGCAGCGCGAGGAGCAGCGAGATCCACGCGTGGTGATCGCCGACGCCGAGCGCGCTGATCCAGATCGACGCGCGCATCAGGGCGAAGCTCCCGCCCGCGACCA
>CAYGPA010000646.1:0-2576 GCA_964351535.1 uncultured Planctomycetaceae bacterium | reverse complement strand
GCCTGGGCGCGCTGCTCGGAGTCCTCGTCGGCCTGCAGATCGGCTCGTGGGTCGCCGCGCTCGTGCACCTCCTGCTGCTGCAGGTCGCGCTCTTCTGCATGCTCGTGCGTCGCGGTCGCGTGGCGCTGCCGGGACTCGCGCCGCTCGGCTTCACGCTGCACGCGGTCGCGGCGCGCGAGCTGTGGCCCGCCGTGAGCTCGAGCCCGTGGAAGGACGAGCTGCCGTGGATGGTCGTGAACCTCTCGTGGTTCCACCTCGGCTTCCTCGCGCTGTCGGCGCTCGTGTTCGTGCCGCTGCTCCTGGTCCCGGCCCTGCGCGGCGGGACGCGCGCGGCGCGCGGGTTCCCGCTCGCGACCGTGATCGCCCTGCTCGTCCTCGCCGGCGTTCTCGTCGTGGTCGACGCGGGTCCGGCGCGCGGCATCCGCGAGGGCTTCGAGTGGGTCGCGCGCACGGATCGCTTCATGTCGACCGTCCAGGAGTCGTGGGGCCTGCTCGACGCGCGCGGCGCCGGCTGGAGCGACCTGCACCTCGCCCTCGGCTACGGCGCGTGGCTCGCACCGCTCGCGTGGTGGCTCGGCGTGCGCCGCATGCTCGCGGAGTCGAGGTACGAGCTGCTGCCCTGGATCGTCTTCCTGCCGGCGATGCTGGTCCAGACCTTCCAGCAACGCCGCTTCGCCGACGCCCTGGCGCCCGTGCTGGCGGTCGCGGTCGGCGCCGGAGCCGCGTGGCTCGTCCAGCGCGCGCGCCCGCTGCAACGCCTGCCGGCGTGGGCGCTCGCGCCGCTGCTGGTCGCGACCGTCGCCGCGACCCAGGCGCCCGCCGTCGCCCGCACGTGGCGCGCGCGCCAGGCGGCGCCCGTCGACTGGCGGCTCGACGCGCGCTTCGGGCAGCGCCTGGTACTCGAGTGGCTGCGCACCGAGGGGCCGCGCGGCGCGGTGCTCGCGAACTGGGACCTCGGACACAACCTCGAGTGGGTCGCGGACCGACCGACGGTCGCCACGAACTTCGGCAGCTACGTCGGCGCGGAGGCCTTCCGCACGCCGCCGCGGTTCTTCCTCGCGACGGACACGGCCGAGGCCGAGGCGCTGCTCGAGGCGCGTGACGTGGAGACGGTGCTCGTCACGAGTGCGCTCCCGCGCCAGGTGCGCTCGCACGCCTACGCGCTCGGCCACGCCACGCCCGAGCCCTGGCTCACGGCCGACGGCTCGGCATTCCAGCAGGCCTGGTTCCGCACGCTCGGAGCGCGCCTGCTCGCCGGCGGCGTCGCGACGCTGCCCGACGGGCGGACCGGCGGCGAGTCGCTGCGCTTCCTGCGCCTGGTGCACGTCTCGCCCGTCGTCGATCGCGGCGTGCGCAGCCCCCACTCGGGGCAGTTCGGCCTGCCGACCGCCATGGTCTGGCAACGCGTCGAGGGTGCGCAGCTCGTCGCGCCGGGCACCCCGGGCGAGACGCTCTCGGTCGAGCTGCTGCTCTCCTATCTCGACGGCGCCTTCACGGTCCGGTGGTTCGGCTCCGCGACCGTGGGCGCCGACGGAGCGGCGCGACTGCGGGTCCCGTACGCGACGACGCGCAACGGCGACGGCGGCGTCGAGCGCGCCGTGTGGAACCTCGGCGGCGACGCGGGCGTGCTCGCGATCCCGGACTGGGCCGTGCGCCACGGGGCCGAGGTCGAGGTCTTTCCGTGAGCGTGTCCCATGTCGCGGGCTGAGGAGCGCTGGCGTCCGGTCGAGGAGCGCTGGAGCGCCGGCGGAGCGGGCACGCGGTACGCCGAGGAGCGCTGGCGCAGCTCGCGCGCGCGCGGACGGGACCCGCGGCTCGTCGAGCGGCTGCTGCGCTCGATCGAGCTGCCGCGCGACGCGCGCGTGCTCGACGTGCCCTGCGGCGACGGGCGCTTGACCGCGGGCCTGAGCCGCTTCGGTCGACCGCACGGCGTGGACGTCTCGACCGAGATGCTGGCGGCGGCGCGCGCGCGGCCCGGGGGCTCCGAGCCGCTGCCCGTGATGCTCGGCGACGCGGCGCACCTGCCCTTCCGCGCGGAGACCTTCGAGCTCGTCGTCTGCTGCCGCCTGCTGCACCACCTGACCGCGGACGCGGCGCTCGAGCGCGTCGCCGCGGAGCTCGTGCGGGTCTCGCGCCGCTTCGTCGCGGCCTCCTTCTGGGATTCGGCCTCGTGGCACGCGTGGCGCCGTCGCGCGGGCCTGCGGCGAACCGGGCCGCGCTCCGCGGTGTCGAAACAGCGCGTCGCACGTGCCTTCGAGGACGCCGGCGCGAGCGTGCGCGGCTACGCCCACAGCTTCCGCTTCGTCTCGCCCCAGGTCTTCGTCCTGGCGGAGAAGCGATGAAGCGCGTCGTGCGCGAGACTGCGCTCGGCCGGCTCGAGCTCGAACTCGAGCGCGCGGACCGGGTCGAGGAGTGCGTGGAGCTCGCCCTGGAGGCCGCGCGGATCGAGACGCGCAGCTTCGGCCGGCGGGCCGTGCTGAGCGGCCGCGAGGTCTACCTGAAGGGCGGGCCGCTGCGCGGGGGCGCGAGGCTGCGGCACGCGGCGCGCGAGCGCGTGCTGCGCGAGGCGCCCGCGC
>CAYGPA010000645.1:0-2581 GCA_964351535.1 uncultured Planctomycetaceae bacterium | reverse complement strand
GATGCCAGGGCGGCAGCATCCGCTTCGGTGGGGTGCCTGGAAACGCAGGCGAATCGGTGGATTCGGCGAGGCTTTCAGGTGCCGCACCGGAGTGGAGGATGTCGTCATGGCGCCGGATGACTTCTTCAACGGGCTGCTAAGTGCGAACCCGCTTGAGCTCGTCTCCGCGCTGGTCGACGAGCGGGCCCATGAGGTCGGAGAGGATCTCGTTGACCTGACGGCGAACGAGCTGGGGGTCGGGGCTGGAAGACGAGCTCAGCTCGACGCTGCGCAAGCTCGGGCTGCGGCTCGCGTGCACGCCGACCTGGTTGGCGAACGCCAGCGCGGTCTTCTCCATCCGATCGATCGAGCCGCGCGCCTTGCGCGACAGGAACGCGTGCAAGAGCAGCGACGGGATGGCCACGATCAGGCCGAACTTGGTCGTGATGAGCGCCTCGGAGATGCCGCCCGAGAGGCTCTCGACGTCGCCCGACCCGAAGATCGTGATCATCTTGAACGTGTTGATGATGCCGGTCACCGTGCCCAGCAGGCCGAGCAGCGGAGCCGAGGCCGCGCTGATGGCGATGAAGGGCAGGAAGCGCTGCAGCTTCAGCTTCGTCGTGAGGACGGTCTCGTACATGACCTCCTCGATCAGCTCGCGCGGCTCGCGCATGTGCTCGACGCCCGCGGCGAGCATCTTGCCCAGCGGGCCCTTCATCGAGCCGACGACCTCCTGCGCGGTCTCCTCGTCGCCGCGGCCCGCCGCTTCGAGCAGCGCGCGGACCTTCTTCTGCGAGGGCTTGCGCGTGAACATCATGCCGAGCCACTTCAGCACCGCGACGAGCAAGGCTGCGGCCGCCAGCACGAAGATCGGGATCATCACCGGACCGCCCTTCTTGACGTGGTCGATGAAGGGCTCCTTGGTCGACTCGACCTTGTGCGCGTCGCCGAGCGTCGGATCGAGCGGGAGGAAACCCGACGACTGCGCGAAGAGCTGCGCCGCGGCGGCCTGGTCCTCGGGCGTGGAGTAGAGGATCTGCGTCGGCTCGAGCGACCCGAGCCGCTGCTCGGCCGTGCCGATGCTTCCGCCGCCGGCTGGCTGGAACAGCGCCGTCGGACCCACGAGGATGAAGGTGCCCTCGCGGACGAGGCCCTCGGAGTCGACGGCCGTGCCCTCGAAGCGCACGCCGCCGAGCGCCTCGTGCAGGCGGTCGAGGGAGAGGTCGAGCACGCCGGCCTGGGCGGAGAAGACCTCTTCCGCGGAGAGGCCCGAGTTCTCCACGGCGAGCTGAGCGGCCGCGAGCGGCTCCTCGTAGCGCTGCATCTCGGCGATGTGCAAGCGCGTCTCGAACTCGCGCAGGTAGTCGCCGAGGAGGCCCGCGAGGTAGTCCGTCTCGTCGGTGCGCGCCTTGATCTCGTTCTTCAGCGTGCTCAGGTCCAGCGTCCGGCTCTCGAGCAGGCGCGTGGTCTGCTGGAACTCGGCCCGCGCGGCGCTGAGCTCCGTCTCGAGCTGGCCCAGCTCGCGGCTCAGCGGAATCTGCTCGGCCGCGATCTGCTCGCGCAGCCGCGTGAGCTCCTGGAGGCTCTCCTCGAGCTGGGCCTGCACGCGCGCGGGGATGTCGGCGAAGGAGGGTGCTTCTCCCTGGGCGCGCGCGAACGGCGTCAGCGCGACGAGGAGCAGCGAAGTGGCGATGCGTTGGTTCTTCATGGCTTCGAAGGCTCCGAGCTACTCGACGCGAACCGGCAGTTGGACGAAGGCGGGTGCGACCTCGCCGTTCAGGACCGAGATGGCCTCGGCGACGGCCGGCGCGGCCTCGTCGACCGGCTCCCAGACCCAGGCGTCACCGGAGAAGCGGCCGACGCCGGCCGAGTCGCCGTTCGCGGTCACGTAGTAGGCCTGGCCGAGGCCGACGTAGAGCGCGGTCACTTCCGCGGTGCGTCCGTCGCCCAGCGAGCGCACCTCGCTCGCCGGCGTGATCTCGCGGTGGAACTTGTTCGACTCGTTGAGGATGCCGACGACGTTCAGGAAGCGCTCCGACAGCGAGAGCTTGGTCTCTTGCTCCGCCGCGGGCAGGCGCTGGCTCAAGCGCTCGACGCGCTCGACGAGCGGTCCCGGCAGCCGGGCGACGAGCTCGCGCGTCCGGCCCTCGAGCCCCTCGACGAGCTCCACGAGCGTGCTGGAGGCGGCCTTCAGCCGGTCGTTCTCGGCGACCAGCTCCAGGCGCTTCTTGTCGGCCTCGGCGACGCTCTCCTCGGCCTGCGCGATGCGCTCGCGCAGCGAGTCGATCTCGCGCCGGACGAGGTCCAGCCGGTCGGTCAGGATCTCCTTGCCGAGCACCCAGTCGCGCCGCTCCTTGGAGATGAGCTGCCTCGTCTCGACCATGCGACCGAGCGCCTCGCGCGCGGTCTCGACGTCGCTCGCCCCGCCGTCGACCGGCATCGCGCCGGCCGCGACGAGGGCCAGGACCGCGGCGCCGAGCGCCCCGCGGGCACCGGACCTCGATGTGATGAAGTTCTTCATGGTTCGTTTGCTAGCTCCTCTAGAAGGAAGCGGACCAGGTCAGGCCGATCGAGAAGTCGATGCCTCGCTGGAAGGACGAGC
>CAYGPA010000644.1:0-2593 GCA_964351535.1 uncultured Planctomycetaceae bacterium | reverse complement strand
CACGCAGTCGCGCGACGTGATGCCCTTCAAGAGCTACCTGTCCCAGTCCGAGCTGGCCACGACCTTCGGCCTGGGCGCGGCGACGGTGGTCGAGCGACTGACGGTGCACTGGCCCGATGGCGCGACGAGCGAACGTCGGGACGTGGTCGTCGACCAGACGGTTCGCATCGAGCGCTGATCTCCGTGCGGGTGCAAGTCGGTCCACGGACTCCGTCGGACGCGTCGGCAACCTCGCGGCGGTCCGGATCCGCGCCGGCCCGGCGGATGGCCCGGCGGATGGTCCGCCGGATGGAACGACTCGAGGTGCCCGAGTACCATCCGCCCGGAGGACGATGAGGCTTGAAGAAGAACGCTCCGGTCCTGGTCGCGGTGGACTTCTCGCCCTGTTCGCAGGCAGCGCTCGTCTGGGCAGCGGACCACGCGCGGTACTCGCGGGCGCCCCTGATCGTGCTCCACGTCGTCCACGACCCGGGCTCCGCCCCCGGCTCCTACGCGGACACGCCGGCGTCCGGCGAACCGGCGAGCGTGCGCCTTCACGAGGAGGTGGCCGCGGAGCTGCTGGAGGAGTTCCTCCGGCAGGCGGCCGTGGAGCGGCCGGACCTGCTCGACGTCGCGACCCTGCGGACGAGGGTCGTCGTGGGCCTGCCCGCCAGTCGGATCGTCGAGGTCGCCGAGGAGGAGGGCGCCCAGCTCATCGTCGTCGGTAGCCGCGGACGCACGGGCCTCTCCCACATCCTGCTGGGGTCGAAAGCCCAGCGGGTCGCGCAGCTCTCCCCCGTTCCCGTGACGGTCGTCAAGGGCGAGGGTCTCGCCGGATGACGATCCTCGCACCGGGTCCGAGCGAGCTGGACCTGCCCACGCTCCTCATGGAGCTGTTCGGCGGGCTGGCGCTGTTCCTGTTCGGCATGGAGCAGATGGCGGACGCGCTGAAGCTCGTGGCCGGCGCGCGGATGAAGACGATCCTCGCCAGGCTCACGAAGCACCGCTTCATGGGCGTGTTCACGGGCGCGGTCGTCACGGCGGTGATCCAGTCGTCCTCGGTGACGACCGTGCTCGTGGTGGGCTTCATCACCGCCGGGCTGATGTCCATGGCGCAGTCCATCAGCGTGATCATGGGCGCCAACATCGGAACGACGATCACGGCCCAGATCATCGCGTTCAAGGTGACCCGGTTCGCCCTGGGCATGGTGGCAGTCGGGTTCGGGCTGCTCTTCTTCGCGAAGCGCGAGAGCCTGCGCAACCACGGCAAGGGCATCATGGGCCTCGGGCTCGTCTTCTTCGGCATGGCCGTGATGGGGGACGCCATGGTGCCCCTGCGCGCCTACCAGCCGTTCCTGGAATGGATGGCCCGCATGGAGAACCCGCTGCTCGGGATGCTCGCGGGTGCTCTGTTCACGGCGCTGGTCCAGTCCTCGTCGGCGACGACCGGCGTCGTGATCGTGATGGCCTCCCAGGGTTTCATCACCCTCCCGGCGGGGATCGCCATCAGCTTCGGCGCCAACGTCGGAACGTGCGTGACGGCGATGCTGGCGGCCATCGGCAAGCCGCGCGAGGCGCTGCGCGCGGCCTTCGTCCACGTGCTCTTCAACGTGGCCGGCGTGCTCGTCTGGCTCGGGCTCATCGAGCATCTGGCGCGCTTCGTGACGTGGTTCTCTCCGGTCGCCGAGGGACTCGCGGGGCAGGCGAAGCTGGCTGCGGAGACGCCGCGTCAGATCGCCAACGCGCACACGCTCTTCAACGTCGCCAACACGCTGATCTTCGTCGGGTTCATTCCGCAGTTCGCGCGACTGGTCGAGTGGCTCGTTCCGGACCGTCCGCTCGCCGAGGAGGAGACGGTGCAGGCCAAGTACCTCAACGCGGAGCTGCTCGACACGCCCTCCCTGGCGCTGGACGGCGCGCGACTCGAGGTGCTGCACATGGGCGACCGCGTGCGCGAGATGATGGCCGCGATCCTCCCGGCGGTCCTCTCCGGGACGCGCGAGGAGCTCGAGAGGATCCGCGCGAAGGACGACCACGTCGACTCCCTGCACGGGCAGATCGTGACCTACCTCGGCCAGATCAGCCGCTCGCAGCTGTCCGCCGACCAGACCAGTGAGCTCATCAAGCTCATGGAGGCCGTGAACGACCTCGAGAACATCGGCGACATCATCGAGACGAACCTCGTGCGCAACGGAGAGGAGCGCGTCGATCGCGGCTTCGCGATGAGCGCGGCGACGCGCGAGGTCCTCAGCGGTTTCCACGCCGCGGTGAGCCGCGCCCTGGAGCAAGCGCTCATGGCCGTCTCGCAGAAGAACGAGCAGGCCGCGGCGCGCGTCGTCGAGATGAAGGACGAGATCAACCGCCTGGCGCGTTCCGCCGCGCTCCACGGAGCGCAGCGGCTGATCGCCGAGGAGCCCAACCGCCTGGCCGCGTACACCGTCGAGGTGGACATCCTCGAGAGCCTCAAGCGGATCTACTACTTCGCCAAGCGCATGGCGCGGACCACCGTCCAGGCCGAGGCGCTGGAGCGGGGTTGAGTGCGGCCCGCCTCGTCGAGTCCGGCGAGCGGCGAGCAGGAGGACGTCAGCGCACGTTCCGGCGGTCCGGACCGCCG
>CAYGPA010000643.1:0-2593 GCA_964351535.1 uncultured Planctomycetaceae bacterium | reverse complement strand
GATGGGCGCGCACGCCCTCCTCGTCGGACGGCAGGTCCTCGAGGTCGGGCTCGGGCTCCGGGGCGATGCGCTCGGGGCGCGGGGGCGGGAGCTCAGCCACCGAGCTCGGCGCCGTCCCCGCCACGCTCGGTGCGCTTCGTCCTGCGCTCCACGGGTCGGCGCAGTCCCCAGTACTCGTTCCAGCGCGTCTGGATGGAGCGCGGGAGCTTGGGCGGCTCGAGGGAGACCTCGTACGTCTTCTTGTTGTCGTTCCACCACGCGAGCCAGGCGTCCTGGGACGTGCCCTGGTCGACGCCCGTCAGCACCATCATCGCCACGCGGATGTTCTCCATGTGCGGCTGCGTGCGGTGCCGGCCGGCCTGGGTCATCATCGCCATCAGGCGCTCGACGCTGCGCTCGTCACGGACGTTCCCCAGGCTGTAGATGCGCGCGCGCGAGACCTGGAACTCGCGCTCCGACAGCGCGCTGTCCGCCAGCAGCGGAATCGAGTCGACGTGCGCGTGCATGCCGATCGAGCGGATCAGGATCGCGAGGCTCTCGCCGTCCTTGCGCAGCGCGCGGTCGCGCTTGTAGATGCCGTGCAGGGAATCCAGGGCCTCGGGGTGCTGCATCGTGCCGAGGTAGCCGAGTGCCGCGCGCCGCACCTCCACGTCGCGGTGGCGCACCGCGTTCGCGTGGAACGCGATGACCTTGGGGTCCAGCACGTCCGCCGTGCTCGCCAGCGCGTCGAGCCGCGCGGCCGTGTCGCCGTCCTTGCCGAAGGCCGCCTTGAGCTCCGCGACCGCCTGCCGGACCTGCTCCTCGTCGGGCGGCTCGGGGTCCTGGACGAGGGGAGCGGCGGTGAGTACGGCGAGGACGAGCGCTGCGATCATGGTGACCTCCGGTCTCGCAGCCATTATGGGCCGCGGGACGGGAACCGAAACCGGACAACCCCGCAGAGGTTCCGCGGGCAGCCCCACGCCCGCCTCGAAACGCACGGCGTCGCGGACCGCGAAGCGCGGCCCGCGGCCGAACGGAAGCGGGCGGGGACCCGTGAAGGTCCCCGCCCGCCCGGATGGCGATGGCGCGAGAGTCAGTCGGCGGCGGAGGCCACGGGCTCCTCTTCCTCGATCTCGCGATGCTCGAACGCGAGGCTCTCGCCGTCCTCGGCCTTCGTGATCTTGATCACGTGCTTCTTGTCGGAGCCGTGGGAGCGCAGGAGGTCTTCGGCCAGCGGGTCCTCGATGTAGCGCTCGATCGCGCGGCGCAGCGGCCGGGCGCCGTAGTCCTCGTGGTGGCCCTTCTGGATCAGGAACTGAACGGCCTCGTCGGCCAGCTCGAAGAAGACGCCGCGCTCGGCCAGCCGCTTCTCGACCTCGTGCAGCTGCAGCTTCACGATCTGCTGCAGGTCCTCGATCGTCAGCGGGTTGAAGATGATCAGCTCGTCCACGCGGTTCAGGAACTCCGGGCGGAAGTGGCGCTCGACCTCGATCATGACGTCGGCGTGCATCTTCTTGCGGCGGTCCTCCGCGCTGGCGGTCTCCTCGGCCTTGCCGAAGCCCAGCGAGGCGCCGGTCTTCAGCTGAGCCGAGCCCAGGTTGGACGTCATGATCAGGATGACGTTCTTGAAGTCGACGTGGCGTCCGAAGGAGTCCGTCAGGCGACCCTCCTCCATGATCTGGAGGAGCATGTTGAACACGTCGGGGTGGGCCTTCTCGATCTCGTCGAGCAGCACGACGGAGTACGGCCGACGGCGCACCTTCTCGGTCAGCTGGCCGCCCTCCTCGTAGCCGACGTAGCCCGGAGGCGCGCCGACGAGGCGGGAGGCGTTGTGCTTCTCCATGTACTCGCTCATGTCCATGGTGATGACGGCGTCCTCGTCGCCGAACATGAACTTCGCGAGCTGCTTGCAGAGGTACGTCTTGCCCACGCCCGACGGGCCGAGGAACAGGAACGTGCCGATCGGACGACGCGGATCCTTCAGGCCCGAGCGCGAGCGGCGCACCGAGCGCGCGATGGCCTTGATGGCGGCCTCCTGGTTGATGACGAGCTTGGCGAGCTCGCCCTCCATGGCCAGCAGGCGCTCGGCCTCGGCCTTCTCCAGGCGCGTCAGCGGGATGCCGGTCATCTTGGAGACGGTCTCCGCGATCACCTCGGCGTCGACCATGCCGCTCTCCTCGCGCTCGGCCTGCTCCGCGCGCCAGTCCTTCTGCATGGCCTCCTTCTTCTTGCGCAGCTGGTAGGCGTGGTCGCGCAGTTGCGCGGCCTTCTCGAAGTCCTGGGCGCTGACGGCTTCGTCCTTGGCTTGCTCCTTTTCCTCGATCTCGACCGTCAGCTCCTTCAGGTCCGGCGGCGGCACCATCGACTTGATGCGCACGCGGGCACCGGCCTCGTCCATCACGTCGATGGCCTTGTCCGGCAGGAAGCGGTTGTTGATGTAGCGGTTGGACAGCTCGACCGCCGTCGCGAGCGCCTCGTCGGAGTACGACACGCGGTGGTGCGCCTCGTAGCGGTCGCGCAGACCCTTGAGGATCTCGAGCGCCTGCTCGGGCGTCGGCGGCTCGACGTTGACGGCCTGGAAGCGGCGCTCGAGCGCGCCGTCCTTCTCGATGTG
>CAYGPA010000642.1:0-2604 GCA_964351535.1 uncultured Planctomycetaceae bacterium | reverse complement strand
GTCGCGGACCGGCGATTCGGCGCACCCGGTGGAACGAGCCCCGGGTGGGCAGTAGCTTGGGCGGAATGGAGAGCATCGAGCACCATCTGTCGGAGGAGCGGCGCTTTCCGCCGTCCGCGTCCTTTCGCGCGCAGAGCCGCCTGAGCGACCCCGCGGAGTACGAGCGGCTCTACCGCGAGTCGATCGACGACCCGGAGTCGTTCTGGGGACGCGTGGCCGGCGAGCTGCCGTGGATGCGCAAGTGGGAGCGCGTGCTCGACTGGAGCGATGCCCCCTTCGCGCGCTGGTTCGAGGGCGGGCGGATCAACGCCTCCGCCGTCTGCGTCGACCAGCACGCTCGCGGAAGCCGCGCGCAGAAGCCCGCGATCGTGTGGGAGGGCGAGCCCGGCGACTCGCGCACGCTGACGTACGCGGAGCTCCTCGTCGAGGTGGGGCGCTTCGCCAACGTGCTCAAGGCGCGCGGAATCGAGCGCGGCGACCGCGTCCTGATCTACATGCCGATGGTCCCCGAGGCGGCGATCGCGATGCTCGCCTGCGCGCGCATCGGCGCGGTGCACTCGGTCGTCTTCGGCGGTTTCAGCTCGCGGGCCATCCGCGATCGGGTCGAGGACGCCGGCGCGACGGCCGTGATCACCGCCGACGGCGGCTGGCGGCGGGGGAAGATCGTCGAGCTGAAGCGCGAGGTCGACCAGGCGCTCGAGGGCCTCGACGGAGTGCACACGGTGGTCGTCGTCGAGCGCACGAAGAACGACGTGGCCTGGGTCGACGGCCGCGACTGCTGGTACCACGAGGTGGCCGCGGCGGTCGGCGACGCCTGCGAGCCGGAGGCGATGGACAGCGAGGACGTGCTGTTCCTGCTGTACACGTCGGGCTCCACGGGCAAGCCGAAGGGCATCCAGCACTCCACGGCCGGCTACCTCGTCGGCACGTACCTGACGACGCAGTACGTGTTCGACCTGCGCGAGGACGACGTCTACTGGTGCACGGCCGACGTCGGCTGGATCACCGGTCACAGCTACATCGTGTACGGACCGCTGGCCAACGGGGCGACCGTCGTGATGTACGAGGGCGCTCCCAATCAGCCGGGCCCCGACCGCTTCTGGGAGCTCGTTGCGAAGCACTCCGTGACGGTTTTCTACACGGCGCCGACGGCGATCCGGGCCTTCATGCGCTGGGGGGACGAGCACCCGGCGAAGCACGACCTCTCGTCGCTGCGGCTCCTCGGGACCGTGGGCGAGTCGATCAACCCGGAGGCCTGGATGTGGTACCACCGGCGGATCGGGGGCGAGCGCTGCCCGATCGTCGACACCTGGTGGCAGACCGAGACGGGCGGGATCATGCTCTCACCGCTGCCCGGGATGACGGCGACCAAGCCCGGGTCGGCCACGATCCCGTTCTTCGGCGTCGACCCGGTGATCGTCGACGAGACGGGCCGGGAACTCGACGTCGACCAGGGCGGCTACCTCGCCATCCGCAAGCCCTGGCCCGCGATGCTGCGCGGCCTGTGGGGGGACCCGCAGCGCTACCGCGAGACCTACTGGGCGAAGTTCGGCGACATGTACTTCGCCGGGGACGGCGCGCGCCGCGACTCCGACGGCTACTTCTGGGTCCTGGGCCGCGTCGACGACGTGATCAACGTCAGCGGCCACCGCCTGTCGACGATGGAGGTCGAGAGCGCGCTCGTCAGCCACGCGAGCGTCGTCGAGGCCGCCGTGGTCGGTCGGCCCGACGACCTGACGGGTCAGGCGATCTGTGCCTTCGTGACGCTCGGTCCCGGTGCGAAGGCCGGCGACGACGTGCGCGCCGCGCTGACCGAGCACGTCGCGAAGGAGATCGGCAAGCTCGCGCGACCCGCGGAGATCCGCTTCGCCGACGCGCTGCCCAAGACGCGCAGCGGCAAGATCATGCGGCGCCTCCTGCGCGACGTCGCGGCGGGCGTCGAGACGGTCGGGGACACGACGACGCTCGAGGACTTCTCGGTGCTCGCCAGCCTGCGCAACCACGAAGAGTAGGGGCGCGCGCCGCGCCGCGCCGCTGGCTTGCGCGGCGGCGGCTGGGATCAGGCGGGCGCCTGCCGCCACCAGTCGCCTTCGGCGACCTGGCGGATGCCTTCGGCGTACGGGCGCGGCTCCCAGCCGAGCTCGAACGTGGCGTTCGTGATGTCGTGCTCGTGGTGCAGGTTGAAGTACGCCGACGCGCGCCGGTCCTCGGTCGTGTCCTTGAAGAGCCCCTTGAGGAAGATGGCCCGGTCGGCCCACTTCTTGGCGATGTTCTTGCGCTTCACGCCGCCGCCCGCGGCGGCGATGGTGGTGTCGAGGAACTCGTTGTAGGGGATGCCCGCCGGACCGGCGAGCTCGTAGACGCAGTCGACGCCGCGGTCGAAGTCGAAGAACTTGATGACGGCGTCGACGACGTCGTCGACGTGCACGGGGTTGATCTTCGAGAGCCCGTCGTGGGGGACCCAGATCGTGCCCTTCTTCGCGCCGCACCTGCGCAGCAGCGGCGCGGTGTGCCGTTCGTCGCCCACGCCGTAGACGAGCGTCGGGCGGAAGGAGGCCCACTCGATGCCCGAGCCGCGGATGATCTTCTCCTGCACGCGCTTCG
>CAYGPA010000641.1:0-2622 GCA_964351535.1 uncultured Planctomycetaceae bacterium | reverse complement strand
CGGCGAGCGGCGAGCAGGAGGACGTCAGCGCACGTTCCGGCGGTCCGGACCGCCGCGAGGCATCCGCCGGCGAAGCCGGGTCGCGTCGCGCGTCCGCTGGTCGTGCCACTCGATCAGCTGCTCCTGGCAGCCCGTGACGTCGTCCCGCTTCGGCTTCCGCTGGACGTAGCTGCCGTCGGGCTGCATCTCCCACGCGCTGCGCTCGTCCGCGAGCTGGAGGTCCAGGAGGTCTCGAAGCTCGGATCGCAGGTCCTCGTTCTCGACCGGAGCGAGGATCTCGACGCGGCTGTTCAGGTTGCGCCGCATGGCGTCCGCGGACCCGAGGAAGTACTCCTCGTCGCCGCCGTTCCGGAAGTAGTAGAGCCGCGCGTGCTCGAGGAAGCGTCCCACGATGCTGATGACCCGCACGTTCTCGGACAGTCCGGGGACGCCGGGGCGCAGGCGACACGTGTCGCGCACGATCAGGTCGACCGGCACGCCCGCCATCGAGGCCGCGTACAGGGCGCGCGTGATCTCGGGATCCTCGAGAGCGTTCAGCTTGAACTGGATCCGGCCGGGGACGCCGCGTGCGTGCAGCTCGACCTCGCGCTCGATGCGCAGGAGGAGCCCGTGCTTGCAGTGCTTCGGAGCCGGCAGGATCTTGTCGTAGCGCCGCTTGGGCTGGTATCCGGTCGTCAGGTAGTTGAAGAGCTCGGTCAGGTCCTTGCCGATCGCGGGGTCGCAGGTCAGCAGGCCCAGGTCCGCGTAGAGCCGCGCCGTGCCGGCGTGGTAGTTCCCGGTACCCACGTGCGCGTAGCGCCGCAAGCCGTCGTAGTCCTGCCGGACGACGAGGATCGCCTTGCAGTGGGTCTTCAGGCCGATGACGCCGTAGGTGACGTGGACCCCGGCCTCCTCCATGTAGTTGGCCCAGCGAATGTTCGCGGCCTCGTCGAAGCGCGCCTTGAGCTCCACCACGACCGCGACCTGCTTGCCGTTGCGCGCCGCGTCCGTGAGGTACTCGATGGCCTTGGTGTCGGAGGACGTGCGGTAGAGGCACATCTTGATGGCCCGTACCTTCGGGTCGCGGCTGGCCTCGCGCAGGAAGCGCTCCACGGACGTCGAGAAGGACACGTAGGGGTGGTGCAGCAGGATGGAGCCGACGTCGCGGATCACGTGGAACACGTTGCGGTTCGTGGTCAGCTCCGGGTGGTCGACCGGGTGGTGCTGCGGAGCCCGGAGCTCCTGCCGCTGGACCTGCAGCAGCTCCATCAGGTCGCGCATGCCGAGCATGCCCTCCGCCTCGAACACGTCGAGCTCCTCGTCGAGACCGAGCTCCGCGGCGAGCATCCCGCGGTGGAGCGAGGGCATGCTGCTGGCGACCTCGAGGCGCACGACCGAGGCGAAGCGTCGATCGCGGAGCTCCGACTGGATCAGCTCCAGGAGATCGTCCGCCTGCTCCTCGTCCCGCTCGGTGTTGGCGTTGCGCGTGACCCGGAACATGGCGAAGCCCTCGATCTCCATGCCCGGGAAGAGCAGGTCGAGGTTGTGCGCCATCACGCTCTCCATGCGCACGAACCGCTCGCCGTTTCCGACGCGCAGCCAGCGGGGGATCCCCACGCCGACCGGGATCTTCACGCGAGCGAGCGACGGAACGGCGTCCTTGGAGCTGCGCAGGCTGACGAGCAGGTTCAGCGACAGGTTCGAGATGAACGGGAACGGGTGCGCCGGGTCGGTCGCCTGAGGCGTCACGAGGGCGTAGATGTTCTCGATGTAGTGCTCGCGGAGCTGGAGCCGTTCGCTCTCGCCGAGCTCGTCCCAGGTGGGCAGCTCGATGCCCGCTTCCCGGAGCTCGCGGCGGTTCTCGAGCAGCAGGGCGCGCATGCGCTCCTCGAGCGTGCGGACGAGCGTGTAGCACTCCACGATCTGCTCCTCGGGCGTGCGACCGTCCAGCGTGCGCTCGTGGAAGTCCGCGGCGACCTGCTGCTTCAGGCCGCCGATGCGCTTCATGAAGAACTCGTCGATGTTCGAGCCGACGATGGCCAGGAACTTGATGCGCTCGAGCAGCGGCGTGCGCGCGTCCGCGGCTTCGTTCAGCACGCGAAAATTGAAGTTCAGCCAGGTCAGCTCGCGGTTGAGGTAGAGCTCCGTGGCGTCGAGGTCGAACCCGTCCGGACCGGCGGTCGGGACGGCCCGCGTGTCGGGGGGAGTCCGGCTGCCCGCGTGGGGTGCGGCCGGCGGGAGCGGCACGGGGGCGTCCGGGTTCGCGGCGCGCCCGTCCTCGCTCCGCGGCCGGGGCACGTCGAGCCGGCGCGTGCGCGGGGAGGAGTGCGGCTCGTCGTGGGGCATGAGGGGGAAGGTCCGAGGCCGAAGGATCCTACACCGCGCGAAGAGATCGCGGGCGTACGCCAGTCGTCCCCCGGGAGCCTCGGACTAGTCCGCAGGCGGGAGGCCGAGCGCGCGCTCCAGCGCCTCGCAGACCGTCCGCAGGACCTTCACGCGCGCGAAGCGCTTGTCGTTGCCCTCGACCAGCGTCCACGGCGCGACGTCGGTCCCGGTCAGCTCGACCATGTCCTCGGCGGCCTGTTCGTACTCGCGCCAGCGCTTGCGGTTGCGCCAGTCCTCCTCGGTCAGCTTCCAGCTCTT
>CAYGPA010000640.1:0-2634 GCA_964351535.1 uncultured Planctomycetaceae bacterium | reverse complement strand
ATCGCCTTCCTCGAGATGGAGCGCGGCCTGATCGAGCTCATCCCCGACGAAGAGGCCCCGCCGCCGACCATCGGCTGAAGCGCCGTCCAGAGCCGCTCGGATCGGTCGGACGAGCCGTTCGCGGCCGACGCCGCGCGGGTGTGCGTTAGCATGGGGGACCCACCGCCGGGTCCGTCGACCTCGCCCGCCCCCGTGGATTCCCCGACCCCGAACGCCGAGATCACCCGACCGGAGGACCGCCTCGCGCGACGCGGCGGCGTCGTGGAGTTCCTGCGGCCGGCCTCGTGGCTCTTCGGAGGTGCCGTGCGCCTGCGCAACTTCGCCTACGACCGCGGTCTGCTCCCGACGGCGCACCTCGACGTGCCCGTCGTGTGCGTGGGCAACCTGACCGCGGGCGGCACGGGCAAGACGCCCTTCGTGATCTGGGTCTGCAAGCGGCTCGCGGAGCGCGGTCTGCGCGCCGGCGTGCTGTCGCGCGGCTACGGCGCGGCGCAGGGCGAGCGCAACGACGAGGCCGCGCTGCTGGCGTCGGCGCTTCCCGGGACGCCGCACGTGCAGGATCCCGACCGCGCGCGCGGCGGCGAGCGGCTCGTCGCCGAGCAGCGCGTCGACGCCGTCGTGCTCGACGACGGCTTCCAGCACCGTCGACTGCGGCGGGACCTGGACCTCGTGCTGGTCGACGCGACGCGGCCGTGGGGGCTCGCGCGTCCCGCCGACGGCGTCGCACCCGTCCGGGCCCTGCTGCCGCGCGGCCTGCTGCGCGAACCGGCTGCCGGCTTGAGCCGCGCCGATGCGATCGTCGTCACGCGCGCCGACCAGGTCGCGCCCGCGGACCTCGAAGCCCTGCTGCAGGAGCTCACCGAGCTCGCGCCCGGCTGCGGCATCGCCACGGCCGCGCACCGCCCGCGCCGCCTGATCGACGCCGCGGGAAACGACGTGGGCCTCGAGTCGCTCTACGGCCGTGAGGTCGACCTCGTCAGCGGCATCGGCAACCCGGAGGCCTTCGAGGCCACCGTGCGCCGCCTCGGAGCGCGCGTCGTCACGCACCGCCGCTTCCGGGACCACCACGCCTACACGGCGCGCGACCTCGCGGACCTCGGCGCCGGGGGCCGCTGGATCGTGGCGACGACCAAGGACGCGCCCAAGCTGCCGACGATCGACGAGCCCGTGGTCCTGCTGGACGTGTCCATGGCGATCCTCTCGGGCGAGCCCGTGCTCGCGGCGCTGTTCGAGTCGCTGCCCGTCGGCCGCACGACGCGCGAGCGCCGCGCGCTGCACGAGGGTCTGCATGGCTGAGGGCGTCCACGCGGCGGCGCCGCAGGTGCGCACCGATGCC
Source organism: uncultured Planctomycetaceae bacterium (assembly GCA_964351535.1). Taxonomy (GTDB): domain Bacteria; phylum Planctomycetota; class UBA1135; order UBA1135; genus JAUIDW01. The sequence goes on along the minus strand of CAYGPA010000640.1, from coordinate 1,298 downwards.
CCGAACTGGCCGACCGCGTGGGTCCCCGTCGAGGGCGACCAGGACGGCGTGGGCGCCTGGCTCGAGTACCTCGCGCTGCGCGGCGTGCTGGGAGTCGTCGCGCGCTTGCCGCGCTTCGCGCAGCGCGCGCTGGCGGGCGGCATGACGCGGCTCTGCTATCGGCTGGACCGCCGCCGCAACGAGAGCGCGCGCGTACTGCTGCGTCAGGCCTTCGGCGAGCTGCCGCCCGACGAGCTCGAGGCGCGCGTGCGCGGGGCCTGGAGCTACCTGTGGCAGCTCGTGTTCGAGACGGCGACCTTCGACCGCCACTACACGGGCGACCCGGCGCGCCACTTCGTCGACGAGATCGCGCCCGAGGTGCGGCGCGTCATCGAGCGCGAGGGCGGCTACCTCATGGTGACGCCGCACATCGGCAACTGGGAGGTGTCGGGGCTCGGGATGCGCTCGATGGGGCTCGGCGCGGTGTACGCGATCTCGAAGCCGCCGCGCAACCGGCCGCTGTCGCGCTACGCGCAGCGCCTGCGCGACCGACGCGGCCTGCGCCTGATCCCGCGCAAGGGCGCCATGAAGCTCAGCCTCGACGCGCTGCAGCACCGCGCCGCGATCTGCATCATGATCGACCAGAAGCCGCGCCGCCGCTGGGTCGAGGCGCCGTTCTTCGGACGCACCGCACGCTGCGACCGCTCCGCGGCCGTGCTGATCAAGCGCCTCGAGGTCCCGATCGTCGTCGGCGCGTGCCTGCGCACCGACGAGCCGTACCGCTACGCCATCCGGCTCACGACGGTGCTCGAGCCCGAGGAGGTCCGCGCGGCTTCCCTCGAGGAGATCGTCACGCGCATCAACGGCGAGCTGGAGCGCTTGATCCTCTCCGCACCCGACCAGTATCTCTGGCTCCACGACCGGTACTGACGTCCGCGCGCGTCTCCGGCGCCGCCGGCGATCGGGGTGCAGGTGCGGCTCTGGTGGCGGTCCAGGGCATCTCGTCGGCTGCTCGCGATGTCCGTCCTGTGCCCCACACCGCGCGAGCGCATGCTCGACGCCGCCGGGCGTCCCTATTTCCTGTGGGACGTCGACATGACCCTGGAGCGCTTCGAGAGCCTCCTGCGCGAAGGCGAATCGACGCTGCGGGCGCACCTGGTCGCCAAGCTCATGCGGCAGGCCAAACCCGACGACGTCTTCCAGTTCGTGAGCCTGTCCGAGATCGGTGCGCTCTGGCCGGACATCGAGAACCGCCTCGGGCGCAGCCGCGAGTTCTGGAAGTGGTGGATGGAGCAATGGGGAGTCCTCACCCGTGAGTA
>CAYGPA010000639.1:0-2635 GCA_964351535.1 uncultured Planctomycetaceae bacterium | reverse complement strand
GCCACATGAGGAGCCGCTCCATGTCTGAGATTACCCGATTCGTAGGCCTCGACGTCCACGCCGATTCGATCGTCATCGCGGTGGCGGAGGAAGGACGCGAGGAGGCCCGGTACGTCGGCCGCCTTCCCAACGATCTGACGCGTCTATTGAAGTTGCTCGACCGACTTGGGGACCGGAGCGTGTTGAGCTGCGCCTACGAGGCGGGGCCGACCGGATACGGTCTCCAGCGCGCGTTGTCGAGGGCGGGTATCGACTGCGTTGTCATCGCGCCGTCCAAGACACCGCGCGGCAGCGGGGACCACGTCAAGACCGATCGGCGAGACGCGCTCCGGCTGGCCCATTTTCTGCGCTCTGGCGACCTGACGGAGATCCACGTGCCCGACGAAGCTTGTGAAGCAATGCGCGACCTGCTTCGAGCCCGGGAGGATGCCAAGCGCGCTCAGTTGCGGGCACGACATCAGCTCTCCAAGTTCCTGCTGCGGCACGATCGCCGTTGGGCCAAGAGCAACTGGACCAAGATTCACCTCGAGTGGATCGCGAAACAGCGCTTCGATCATCCGGCTCTGGACAGCGTGCTGGCCGAGTCACTCCAGGCTGTGAACGATCACACGGCGCGCATCGAGCGTTTCGACCGACGGCTTGCAGAGCTCGTGCCGCAAACAGAGCAGGCAAAGCTCGTCGAGGCCTTGCAGGCTTTTCGCGGCATCCAGTTGCTCACGGCGGCCTCGATCGCCTTCGAACTCGGGGATCTGCGCCGCTTTCCTTCGGCGAAGAAGCTGATGGGCTACATCGGTGCGACCCCGAGCGAGAGAAGTACCGGTCTCGCCAAACGCCGAGGCAGCATCACCAAAGCCGGCAACAGCGGCTTGCGGCGACTGCTCGTCGAGGCGGCTTGGTCCTACCGGCACCGACCGTCCGAAGGCTACCGACATCGCAAGCGAGCCGAGAACGTCGCACCGGCAGTGAGGGCAATCGCCTGGAAGGCTCAGACGCGCCTGAACGCTCGGTACAAGCGGATGCTGGCTCGCGGCAAGACCAAGCAGAAGACGCTGGTCGCCGTTGCACGCGAGCTCGCCGGCTTCATCTGGGCCGCGGGCCAGGAGCAGCAACTGACCCTGGACTAGCTAGACACGATCCTGTGAGGGCGGCGGAAGGCGGCTCCACGGAGGGAGAAACCCTCGACCGGGCTATGGGCAGGTCGACATCGGCCGACGCCCGTCCCTGGACCGAGGCTCAGTCCCCTGACGGACCCCGAACTGCGGTACCCAACCCGCGAATATCAGCTTGATCACCGTCGCGCCACGCCTGCCTCTCGCCGCCCTCACGTCCTACCCACGACCCAACCAAGACGCCCCAACGCAGCCACTTGCAGATTGCACCCATATCAGCCCGCACGATTCACGAGCACGCAGCCGAAACGGCACAACCGGCGGCCTTCGGCCACCTCTCGGCGCCTGCCGGCACTTTGCGAACTCCGGCGTCCTCGACGACCTGCCCCGGCGTCTTCGCCGATCCATACGGCAGGCTGCTCCGGGGCCGACGCCCGCAAGGCACCAGCAGACACCGAGTCGAGCCGTTTCGATCTACGCGTCATGAATCGTCCGGGCTAGCCAAACCGCCGTAGCGCATCTCCGGCCCCGGTTGGCCTCGGGCGGCGTCGCCTCTTCACCCGTTCACGCCGGGGGTCCGCTACACACCGGCGACCTCACCCGCCCTCGCGTCCATGAGAAAAGAGGACCCGGCCGGGAAGGGCCGAGTCCTCTCCTGGAAGTGGTCGCGGGACAGGACTCGAACCTCCGCCGCATCCGCGCCAGCGGATGCGCCAGCCAGCAACGCAGGCAAATCCTGCCCGCTGCGCCTGCCTACGAAGCAGGCCCCGCCCTGGGGGGCACGGCCTTCTCGTGAACGGTTGGTAGCGGGGGACGCTTGGAGCGGCCGGAGAGGAATCACGTTCGGACGGGCCTCATCCAGAGCTCTCGGGATCGTCCGCGTTGCTTCACACGCCCCCCTGGCCGCGGATGTTCAGGGGTTGACCTGCTCGACCTTGATCTGATTGAGGTAGATGGCGAGCGTGGGCGTATCGGAGAAGCGCTTGAAGCCTTGGTGCCAGCTGTCGAAGCGCTCGAAGGCGGTGTGCGTGATCGTGGCTGAGATCTCGAACGTGCTGCTCATCGTGAGATCGCGCAAGACGGCGGGGTCGACGTGCTCGCCCGGCTTGAGCAGGAACGCGCGGGGTCCGTTACGGTTCTGCACCGGCACGCCCACGCGGATGCGACCGGGGTTCGCACGGTGGACGAGGCCGACCCAGACGCCCTCGGCACTGATCGGCTTGTAGTTCCACACGGTCTCGGGCAGGTCCGGGTTCGCCTGGAACACGCCGAACTTGAACTGAATGCGCTGCCCGGCGAGCGGTTGCACCGCGGCCGTCACCTCCTGCATCGTCTCGTCGATCAGGATCTGGTTCTCGGTGGCCTTGGCATCGACCACCTTCTGGACCAGGTTCGCCCACCAGAACGCAGCGCGATCGCGGTTGTTGGGGTCGAACTCGGTGATCGCGGCCGTACCTGCGCCGTCCCCGCTTCCGCCGCAGCCGAAGACGCACAGACAGCTCATCAGCGCAACGCACGCGATCAGA
>CAYGPA010000638.1:0-2644 GCA_964351535.1 uncultured Planctomycetaceae bacterium | reverse complement strand
GCTGCAAGAAGAGCCTCGCGAAGAACCCGCAGGCCGCGCTCGCGAAGGTCGCCGACGCGCGGGCCGCCGCGCCGAAGAAGGCCGCCCAGGAGCCGAGCGGCGAGAAGCAGGGCTGACCCTGGCAGCGGCCGCTCGCTTCCGAGCGGACCTCCGACTCGGCGGGCCATGACGGCTCGCTCCAGGCGCGCGGCCCGACCGGCCGCGCGCTTTTTCGTGCCGCGCGCCCTCCGCTCCCCGCGCTTCCTCCTTCTCGGATCCCCGCTGGCCGCGACCTACGCCGTGACCGCGCGGGCGCCGCTTCAGTCCGCGTCTTCCTCCAGGCCGGCTTCCTGACGCGCGGACTCGGCCTTGGCCCGCGCCTTGGCCGCCCTGCGCAGGGCCCGTTCGGCGTCCTTCTCCAGCCTGTCGACCGCGTCCGTCCCCGCGTCCGCTTCCGCGGCGCTCGGCTCGGCGGCCGGCTGCGAGGCGCGCACGCGCTCGAGCTCCTCCTCGACCGTGCGCGCTTCCTGTTCGGCCTGGCGGGCCTTGGCCTCGGCTTCGAGGACGCGGTCGCGGGCCGCGGCCGCCTCCGCGGCGGATCCTTCGTCGGGCTCGCTCGTCAGCTGGACGTCCTCCGCCGCGATCCCGATGGCGGTCGCGGGCAGGCGGGAGAGGAGGCGCTCCAGGTCGTCGCCTCCGAAGGGGTCGCACGGCACGTCGCTGCGGATCCGGAACGGGCACAGGACGAGCGTGGCGTCCTCGGAGTGGCGCGCGATCGCGTCCGCGTCGCGCTCGGTGACGAGGGACACCTCCGCGTCGATCCGGGCCTCGGTCAGGAACGCGCCGAGGCGCTCCAGCGGATCGCCCGGCGCGTCCTCGCCCTCGGGGGCGACGCAGCGGACGTGCAGCGACGCGTCGGCCAGGAACTCGCAGCGCGTCATGAGGTAGCCGAGCAGGAGCAGCAGCCGGCTGCTCGCGTCCTCGAACCACCAGATGTCGATGCGCTGGGGACCGCCCGCGGAGGCGAGGAGGTTCGCCCACTCGTCGTCCTCGGCCTCGAGCACGACGACGTTCTTCCCGCAGCGCAGCGCCGCGCGCAGGCCGGCTCCGTAGAGCCGCTCGCGCGCCTCGTTGCGGGCGTCGGGGACCTCCTCGAGCCAGTTGAGGAGCACCGTGTTCGCGCGCAAGGGGCCCACGCCGTAGCTCTGCAGCAGCGTGCTCATGCCCGACGCGAGGTCCGGCGAGTTGATGACGAGCGGAAAGGCCTCGTGCTTGCCCTTGCGCAGCTCCGCCAGCAGCGCGGACTCGGCCTCGGCGCGCTCCTTGCGCGCCTCGGGCCCCGTGCCGGGCACGATGCGCACCACGGACGTGTAGCTGCCGCCGCCGCCCATCCAGGACGCGAACTGCAGCAGGTTCTCGCGCCGGTACGCATCGTCCGAGAAGGCCAGGACGTGGGGCCGCCAGTCGCGCGAGTGCTCGGGCTCGCTCGAGAGGCCGAGCAGCAGCTTGCGCACCTGCGTCAGCGCGTAGCTGCGCGAGCTGTCCGCCCAGCGACTCGTCACCGCAGCGCGCCGCAGGTAGAGGAACACGACGAGCAGCAGCACGGTGCTGACCAGTCCGGCCACGAGGTCGATGGCGAGCATGACGCCCATGCACGCCAGGGCGCCGACCAGGCTCAGGCGCCAGTCGAAGCGCCGGAAACGGGGCCGGAAGGACGGGCTGTGCGCGCGCGCCTCGTAGAAGCAGGCGTAGTTCAGGAGTCCGTAGGAGAGCAGGAAGAACATCGACACGACCGGCGCGATCGCGTTGATGCTCCCGAGGCCGAGGACGCCGACCGCGATCGCGAGCGTGAGGAGCACGGCCCGCCGCGGGTTCTCCGCCGGACCGACGCCCTTCGCGAACGGCGTCAGGATCCCGATGATGCGATCCCCGGCCAGGGCCTGCAGGATGCGCGGAGCGCCCAGGAACGAGGCCATGCCGGAGGAGAGCGTCGCCGACAGCACCCCGAGGTCGATGAGCCAGCCGTTCGCGGAGATCCTCCGCATGGCTCCCAGGTCCTCGCGAAGCTCCGGCATCGTCACCGCCCCCGCGAAGGTGACGATCACGGCCGCGTAGACCACCGTCGAGAGTCCCACCGAGCTGAAGACACCCGTGGGAATGCTGCGGCCGGGGTTCTCGAGGTCGCCCGACATCGCGACGCCCTGCGTGAAGCCCGTGACGGCGGGGAAGAAGATCGCGAACAGCACCCAGAAGTTCGGTCCCGCTTCGGGCGCGAACAGCGACTCGGAGAAGCGCTCGATCGACCACCGCGGCAGCGCACCGAAGAAGAACGCGACGAGCGAGAGCCCCAGCCCGACCATCACGATCACCTGCAGGCGGCTGGCCCAGTCCGACCCCAGCCAGGCGAACAGGAACAGGACCCCGGCGATGCCCAGCGCGATGAGCTGCGCCCCGTACGGATGATCCCAGCCGATGGACGCGATCAGTCCCTCCGCGAATCCGACGCAGTAGAACGCGACGGAGATCGCCTGCGCCAGGAACAGGATCAGGTCGATCGATCCGCCGAGCTCGGGCCCGAGCGTGCGCGAGATGATGTAGTACGGGCCACCCTTGCGGACCGTGATGTTCGTCGTGCCCGGAGCACTGCTCTTTGTTTCTTTTCAGG
>CAYGPA010000637.1:0-2645 GCA_964351535.1 uncultured Planctomycetaceae bacterium | reverse complement strand
GCCGATCTCGGTCATCCTGGCCGGCATCCTGCTGAAGCTCGGCGGCTACGGCCTGATCCGAGCCTGCTTCCCGCTGGTGCCCGAGGCGTTCCACACCTTCGCCTACTCGCTGGGCGTGCTGGGGGTCGTCAGCATCGTCTACGGCGCGTTCGTCGCGCTGGGCCAGACCGACTTCAAGCGCATGGTCGCCTACAGCTCCGTCAGCCACATGGGCTACGTGCTGCTCGGCATGGCGGCCCTGACCGAGTGGGGCATGAGCGGCGCCGCGCTGCAGATGTTCAACCACGGCACGTCCTCGGCCATGCTCTTCCTCATCGTGGGCGTGATCTACGACCGCGCCCACCACCGCGACCTCAACGGGTTCGGCGGGATGTCGCAGGTCATGCCGGTCTACTGGGGCCTGACCACGCTGGGCTTCTTCGCCGCGCTCGGTCTGCCCGGGCTCGCGGGCTTCGTGTCGGAGGCCCTGACGCTGGTCGGCGCGTACAACTCGGCCGACGTGCGCTTCAAGACCCTCGTGATCATCTCGGTGCTCGGCATCGTGATCACCGCGGCCTTCCTGCTGTGGGCCATGCAGCGCGTCTTCCTCGGCAAGCTGAACGAGAAGTACCGCGAGTTCCCCGACATCAACGCGCGCGAGCTCTTCTGTCAGGCTCCGCTGGCGTTCCTCTGCATCGTGCTCGGCATCTTCCCCTACTACCTGCTCGACTGGATGGAGCCCAGCGTGCGCCAGCTCGTGGCCACGCTCGCCACCGTCGGTCAGGGCTGAGCCCGAAGGAGACCCCTCCGTGACGTCCTACGCCGAAGGCATGGCGGCCATCAAGCCGGAGCTGATCCTCACGCTCGTCGCTCTCGCGGCGCTCGTGCTGGATCTCCTCAAGAAGGGCCGCGACTCGAAGCTCGTGGGCTACCTGACGCTCGCGGGCCTGTTCGTCACGGGCTGGGTGCTGACGGGGCGCGCCGAGGGGCCGCCCATGAACGTGCTGGGCCTGATGGTCATCGACAAGTTCGGCGACTTCTTCAAGCTGTTCACGGTCGGAGCCCTGGCGGTCGTCGTGCTGTTCGTGATGAACGACAAGCGCGAGCGCAAGCACGGCATCGGGGAGTACTACTTCCTGCTGCTGGGTGCCGCGATCGGCATCTTCTTCATGGTCAGCACGAACAACCTGCTGCTCATGGTCCTGGGTCTCGAGCTGCTCAGCCTGGCCAGCTACTCGCTCGCGGGCTTCCACAAGGGCGAGAAGCGCTCCGCGGAAGCCGCGATGAAGTACGTCATCTTCGGCGGCGTCTCGACGGGCATCATGCTGTACGGCATCAGCCTGCTGTTCGGGCTGACGGGCACGCTGGACCTGGCCGTGATGGGTGCCGGAGGCGCCGAGGGCGTCCCGCGCGGCCTCGTGTCGCAGCTCGCGACCGACCCGATTCCGGTGGCCATCGCCGTCGTGATGGTGCTGGCGGGCTTCGCGTACAAGGTCTCGGTCGCGCCGTTCCACTTCTGGACGCCGGACGTCTACGAGGGCGCCCCGACTCCCGTCACCACCTTCCTGGCCGTGGCCTCGAAGGCGGCGGGCTTCGGCGCCCTGCTGCGCTTCGTCGGAGCGCTGTTCCTCCGCGACGGCGTGCCGGACCTCGTCACGCAGTACGGCGAGCGCATCGGCCTCCTGCTGGGGCTCCTGGCCGCGGCGACGATGACCCTCGGCAACCTCTCGGCGCTGAGGCAGCAGAGCATCAAGCGCATGCTCGCGTACTCGTCGGTCGCCCACGCCGGATACGTCCTGATCGGGCTCGCCCCGATGACGGAGTCCGGCTTCGCGGCGTCGATGTACTACCTCGCCGCGTACTACTTCATGAACCTGGGAGCCTTCGGCTTCCTGCTCTACTTCCAGGGCCTGACGGGCTCGGACACCTACGAATCGATCCGCGGCCTGGGTTGGAAGGCACCGATCGTCTCCTGGACGATGGTCATCTTCATGATCAGCCTGACGGGTCTGCCGCCGACCGTGGGCTTCTACGGGAAGTACCTGCTCTTCGTCGAGGGCGTCGACGGCGGCTACACGTGGCTGGTCCTCGTCGCCGCGTTGAACTCCGTCGTGAGCCTCTTCTACTACCTGCGCGTGGTGTGGGCGCTGTTCCTGTCCGCGCCGACGGCGCGCAGCGAGCTCGTCGACGTCCGTCCCCAGCCCTTCCTCATCGGTCTCCTGGCGCTGCTCGGATTCCTGACGGTGCTCTTCGGCCTCTACACCGCGCCGCTGCAGTCCTGGGCGAGCGGCAGCCTGGACCTGCTGACCGCCAGCTTCTGATCCAGGGCGCCCGAGCCTCACTCGGCTCGGGCGTCGATCGTGACGGAGCCGTCCGGATCGACCCGGACCCGCAGGACCAGGGGGCAGCAGCAGACGGGACAGTCCTCGACGTACTCCTGGTCGGAGCCGACGCCGGGCTCGACCGGTACGACGATCTCCTCGCCGCAGGAGGCGCACACGTAGCTGGCTTCGTCGTCCACGGGCACAGCGTAGCGCCGGGAGGGCCGCGGCGTCAGGCGCCGATCGTGAAGCGGATCCCGCTCGACAGGCTGTCGCCGAAGCCCGCCGGATCGCCCGGGTCGCGCTGCAGCCACTGGGCGTCCACGACCTGGCCGGCGGTCAGTT
>CAYGPA010000636.1:0-2679 GCA_964351535.1 uncultured Planctomycetaceae bacterium | reverse complement strand
CCGGCGAAGAACATCACCTCCGTGGCCAGGAAGAGCCAGATGGCGAACTTCCCGCGGTGCACGGGCGGACCGCTGTCGTAGTCGTAGATCGCGTGGTGGTGCTCCGGGGCATCCACCGCGGGGTCGTAGGCGGGAATCGGGTGGCTCATAGCTGGGTCGCGAGGCGAACCGCGGGGTCGAAGAGAACGAGCGAATAGAGGAGCGGCAAGTATGCCAGGGACGTCAGCAGCAGGACCCGCGCGCGTCGCGGGCTCTCGCGCAGGGCGAAGGCCAGCGCGGCGGCGGCGTAGAGCGCGCTGAGCACCAGCGCGCCCGTGACGTACACCAGACCGGCGTGGCCGTCGACGGCGGGCAGGATCGAGAGCGGCAGCAGGCACAGGCTGTAGAGCAGGGCCTGCCGGCCGGCGACGCCCTCGGTGTTCGGCAGCGACGGCAGCATCTTCAGTCCGGCGCGCGCGTAGTCCTCGCGGTACAGCCAGGCGATCGCGAGGAAGTGCGGGAACTGCCACGTGAACAGGATCGCGCACAGGTACCAGCCCCACGTCGCCGGGGCTCCGGCGATGGCGACGAAGCCGAGCAGCGGCGGCATGGCGCCCGGGATGGCCCCGATGGCGGTGTTCAGGCTGCTGACGCGCTTCAGCGGTGTGTACACGAGCGCGTAGGCCGCCAGCGTGCCCAGCGCGAGCAGCGCGCTGAGCGTCTGGTAGAAGATCGCGAGGCCCGCGACCCCGAGCGCTCCGCAGGCCGCGGCGAAGAGCACGGCGTGCAGCGGGCGAATCGCACCGGTCACGAGCGGGCGACCGGCCGTGCGCACCATGCGGGCGTCGACGTCCTGCTCGAACACCTGATTGAAGACGCTGGCGCTGGCGGCGGTCAGCGTGATCAGCACCGCGGCCATGGTGACGCGCAGCAGATCGACGTCGGGGCCGCCGGCGAGCAGGCCGCCGACGAAGGCCGACATGCCGACGAACGAGGCGATGCGCAGCTTGCAGAGCTGGAGCCAGGGCGCGACGAGGGCCCCGGGTCCCGCCGGACCGATCAGCGTGGCGTCCGGGCGCGCCTCCGGGGGAAGATCGGAGTGCGGGGGCTTCACGCTGCGCCTCCGATGCGCGCCGTGTCGGCGGAGAACGGGGCGGCGCGCGTGGACTCCACGGGCGCGAGCGCGCGGCGCGCCCACATGGCCGTCGCGAGCGAGGTCGCGAGCAGCGCCGCGCCGACGAGGACGTGGGACGTCGCCACGGCCCACTCGAAGAACGCGATCGTGTCCGGACGGTAGGCTCCCCAGGCGAGGAAGCCCAGCGTGACCTGCAGGCCCAGGATCGCGTGCAGCCGCCTGCGCAGGCGGGTCAGTTGCGCGGCTTCGGGCGTTCCCTCGACGTCGCCCGCGGCGTCGCGCAGTCGACGCGCGAGGACCACGATCACGACGAGCACCGCCAGGGCGCCCGCGAGGTGCAGGTGCAGGCGGCCGGCCACCGCCATCGCGCTCGCGACGGAGGCGTCGGCGGCGTCGACCAGCCCGGTGCGCAGCCCGTGGCGGTACCAGGCGCCGACGACGATCTGCGCGTACACGAGCACGGTGGCCGCGACCGCGAGACGAAAGAGCGGGCGCGCCCCCCCGGAAGGACGGGCGGTCGCCGTGCGGAAGCGCGGTGCCTGGTGGATCCAGACGGCGGCCAGGAACGCGAACACGAGCTGGGCGAAGGAGCCGTGCAGGAACGCGAGCTCCGGGCTCTTCTCGAGCACGCGCGAGCCGCCGAGCCAGCCCTGGACGCACACGGCGAGCGTCGCGGCGATCACGATCGCCCGGGCGGAGCGCCGGTGGTCGAAGATCCACGTGGCGACACAGGCCGCCAGCATGAAGAGTCCCAGCACCATCCCGAACTGACGGTGGCTGTGCTCGACGAAAGTGTCGACGTCACGGAACCACTTCTCGAGCGGGAACAGCGGCATGAAGTGCCCCTCCGCGTTCCACCAGCCCTCGACGGCGAGCCCCGCGCCGAGCGTCGTGACGGAGCCGCCGAAGACGAACAGCGGCAGCAGCGTCGCGACGGCCCCGGCCACGAACCAGCGCGGCCAGGGTCGACCTTGTCGGAGGACTTCGACGGAACTCATCGGGCGAGAGGAGCCTTCTAGTACAGCGCGCGCGCCGTCCCTACTTCTCCCACTGCGGCTGGTAGTCGGCCTCGGCGTCGGGCGAGGCGTACTCGTACGGCCCGCGGTAGACGGTCAGCTCCTTGTCGAAGTTGCCGTGCCCCGGAGGCGACGGCGCCGCCCACTCGAGCGAGCAGGCCTCCCACGGGTTGCGTCCGACGCGACGGCCGAAGAACAGGCTGTGGAAGAAGTTGATGACGAAGAAGATCTGGACCGCGAACAGCGTGAACGCCGCCATCGAGATGAACTGGTTCAAGGGCTGCAGGTGCGCGTAGACCTCGTAGGCATACGGGTCCGCCGTGCGCCGCATCAGGCCGGCCACGCCGAGCTGGTGCATCATGTAGAACACCAGGTTCGTGCAGATGAACGTGCCGACGAAGTGCAGCTTCCCGAGCGTCTCGTTCATCATCCGACCGAACATCTTCGGGAACCAGTGGTAGATGGCCGCGAAGATCGCGAACACCGAGCCGGCGAACACGACGTAGTGGAAGTGCGCCACCACGATGTACGTGTCGTGGATGTAGATGT
>CAYGPA010000635.1:1557-2690 GCA_964351535.1 uncultured Planctomycetaceae bacterium | reverse complement strand
CGGCGGTGCCTCAGACCGCCTGCGGGCGTGCCGGGCCGCAGCGGTTGACCTCGACGGTCACGTGCCCGAGCCGCTCGTGGTCGTCGCCCGCGAGCTCGGCCAGCTTGGCCTTGTAGTGCTCCGGATCGCGGTCCTCGTGCGTGATGACCGAGACCAGGCCGGCCAGGCGACCGGGGGCCGTGCGCCAGAGGTGCACGTCGACGACGCGATCGCCCGAGTCCTGCTCCAGGGCCGCGCGGATCGAGGCGTGGAACGCCGGGTCGACGTCGGCGTCGAGCAGCACGCGGCTCGTGCCGCGCAGCAGCCCGACCGACCAGCGCGCGATGATCACCGCCCCGACGATCCCGATGGCGGGGTCCGTCCACGTCCAGCCCAGCGAGCGGCCCGCGAGCAAGGCGAGGATCGCCAGCGCGGACGTCAACGCATCCGCCAGCACGTGGAAGAAGGCCGCCTGCAGGTTGTGGTCGTGCGCGTGGCCGTGGCCCTTCGGGGTGTGCAGCATCCAGGCGCTGACCAGGTTCACCACGAGGCCGACGGCCGCGACGATCAGCGCCTGGTCGAAGCGGATCGCCACTGGCGACAGCAGGCGCTCGACGCACTCGACCACCATCAAGAGCGCGACGATCATCAGGGCCGTCGCGCTGGCGAAGCCTCCCAGGGCGCCGACCTTGCCCGTGCCGAACGTGAAGCGCGGGTTGCTGGCGTGGCGGCGCGCGTACCAGTACGAGAAGGCCGTGATCGAGAGCGCCGCGGCGTGGCTGCCCATGTGCCAGCCGTCCGCGAGGAGCGCCATCGAGCCGTAGACCGTTCCCGCGACGATCTCGACGCCCATCGTCAGGAGCGTCAACAGCAGCACGCGGTGCGTGTTGCGTTCGCCGCGGGCCGTGTCGAGACCGGCGGCGTGCTCGTCCTGCCAGCAGGTGCGCTCGTACGACGTGTTCATCTCGATTCGAGGCGACGGCTAGCCCGGACTATTCATGACGCGTAGATCGAAACGGCTCAACTTCAGGGTAGCTCCGGCGCGCAGGACGGCCAGCGCATCCCGGGGTCGCATGCTAGTGACTTGCGGAGTTCCGACACACCCCTCTAGGATCGCCAGTCGAACCCAGGAGGTCGACATGGTCCAGAGTGTG
>CAYGPA010000635.1:0-1457 GCA_964351535.1 uncultured Planctomycetaceae bacterium | reverse complement strand
TTTCCGCAGACCGGCGGCAGCGCGAACGACGCCCTGGTCGCCTGGGACCTGGACACGGGCGCGGAGCTCTGGCGCACGACCCTGCCCTACGCCGGCGACCCGACCCAGGAGTGGATCGCGTGGATCGGGGGCGCCCGCGACGGGCGCGTGTACGCCTCGCGTAGCTCGAACCAGCAGCCGGCGCCGATCCGCGCGCTGGACGCCGCCACCGGAGCCCCCGTGTGGACGTCCTCGGCCACGACGGAGGCCTTCGCCTACGACGGCGTCGTCTTCGCGCCCGACGGCGACCTGATCGTCGGCGACTTCGCGTCGCTGACGCGCATCGAGGCGAGCGACGGCAGCACGGTCTGGAGCACGCCGCGGCCCTGTCCGGTCAGCGGCAACTGCGGCGCGGCGGTGACGGACAGCGCCGCCTTCATCGACGAGCAGGTGGTCGGGGGGCAGGTCGTCACCAAGGTCGATCTGGCGACGGGCGCGATGCTGTACTCGAGCCCCACGATGCCGGGTGGTTTCATCGCGCAGAACGCGCCGTTCGTGTCGGTCGACGGCTCGACGGTCTACTTCTCGCGCACGCAGAACAACGCGACGGTCGACTTCCTCTACGCGTTCCAGGACACCGGTACGGCGCTGGTGCAGCTCTGGAGTCGCGCGGTGCGCTGGACGACGTCGCACGAGCACGGGATCGGACCGGATGGGTCGATCTACGCCGTGAGCCCAGCGGACGAGCTCATGCGGCTCGACCCGACCACGGGCAACATCCTCGACGCCACGGCGCCGCTCAGCCCGCTCGGCGGTCCCAACGCCAGCCCCAAGACCGCAATCGACGCGCTCGGCAACGTGTACTTCTCGAACGGATGGGGCAGCTCGCCTGCGAGCGACGGACGCCTGTGGGCCTTCGATGCGACGCTGTCGACGACGCTGTTCACGCTGAACCTCGATCGGCAGAACAACGGCGGGCCCGCGCTGGCGCGCGACGGGACGCTGGTCGTCGCCGATCGCTTCGGCGTGTACGCGTACCGCAGCGAGCTCGCCCTGGCCTACTGCACCGGCAAGACCAGCTCGCTGGGCTGCGTGCCGTTCGTGGCGACCGCGGGCACGCCCAGCGTCGCGGGTACCGGCGCCTTCTCCATCCAGATGCTGGATGCACTGCCCGGGGAGGCCGGGATCCTGCTGTACTCCTCCAAGAAGGCGAACCTGGACTTCCACGGCGGGAAGCTCTGCGTCAAGACGCCCTTCGTGCGCGTGCTGCCGCCCAAGTTCGCGAAGAACACCGGGGTCCCGCCGTGCAGCGGAGTGCTGTCGCGCAACTTCAACAACGTGATCCAGGGCGGCAACGATCCCGGCTTGACCCTGGGCGCGCGCGTCTTCGCGCAATGGCGCCAGCGCGACCCGGCCGATCCCGCGGGCTTCGGCGACTCCCTGAGCAACGCCGTCCGCTTCGTCATCGCCCCGTAGGG
>CAYGPA010000634.1:0-2697 GCA_964351535.1 uncultured Planctomycetaceae bacterium | reverse complement strand
GCACTGCAACGCGGGTCGTCCCGAGCTGTGGGTCTACCTGCCGGCCGACGGCTGAAGCGCAGGAGTACCCCGCAACATGAACCGACCGAAGCCCGACACGCCCGGCCCTGGACAGGAATCCGTCTGGGACTACCCGCGGCCCCCGCGTCTCGAGCGCTCGCCGCGCCGGATCCGCGCCGTGGCGTTCGGCGTCGACCTGGCCGATTCGACGCGCGCACTGCGCGTGCTCGAGACCAGCCACCCGCCGACGTACTACGTGCCGCCCGCGGACGTGCGCATGGACCTGCTCGTGCCGGTCGAGGGCGGCTCCTTCTGCGAGTGGAAGGGGCGCGCCGTCTACTTCGACGCGCGCGTCGACGGCCGTCGCATCGCGCGGGTCGCCTGGGCCTACCCCGAACCGACCGCGCCGTTCGCGGAGCTGCGCGACCACCTCGCCTTCCTGCTGCCCGCACTCGAGGCCGGCTACGTGGACGACGAACGCGCCCGGCCCCAGCCCGGCGGGTTCTACGGAGGCTGGATCACCTCCGACCTCGCCGGACCGTTCAAGGGCGTGCCCGGCAGCCGGGGCTGGTGAGAGGCGCGCGCCGGCCGCGATCAGGCATCGCTCGGGGGCAGCGTCCAGGAGGTCGCGCGCGCCCAGACCTCGGCGCCGGCCATCAGCATGTCGATGGCGGGGTCCTTGAGCTCGTAGTAGCGCTCGCGGTCCTCGGGGAACCGCCGAGCGAGTCGGTGCTTCAGCAGACCGTAGGCGTCGCGAGCCCGGGGCTCGGCGCGCAAGTAGTCGCGGAAGAGGACGGCGTAGCGCTGGTTGAAGGCCCCTTGCACGCGCACGTGGAGGTTCGCGCGTCGCTCGCCCGGGCGCTCCGTGAAGGTGCGCTTCTCGAGGTCGCGCGGCCGCAGCTCGACCCCCGGCGGCGCGTGGTCCGCATCGAGGTCGGCGTGGAACGCGTAGCCGGCCGCGAGCAGTTGCACGGCGGTCTCGCCGAGCTCCGCCACCGTCACCTGGACGTCAATCACGTCCTTGGCCAGGAGCCCCGGAACGGACGTCGACCCGATGTGATGAAGGGCCCGCGCAGTATCCCCGAGCGTCGCACGCAGGTGCCCCGCCGCAGCGTCGAACTCCCGCGGCCATGCGCTCCGGTACGCGACGACTTCGATGAGCATCCCTCGACGTTAGCCCGGACGATTCATGACGCGTAGATCGAAAAGGCTCAACTCGGTGCCTGCTGGTGCTTTGCGGGCGCCGGCCTCGCAGCAGCCTGGCGTATGGATCGGCGAAGACGCCGGGTCAGGTCGCTGAGGACGCCGGTGTTCGCAAAGTGCCGGCAGGCGCCGAGAGGCGGCCGAAGGCCGTCGGTCGTGTCGTTTCGGCTGCGTGCTCATGAATCGTCCGGGTTAGCTCCCGCAGGCTCCACCGTCACCGAACCGGCGGGGAGGGCCTTGTGCGCCACGGCCTGCCGCGGATGATGGGAGCGCCGTGTTCCTACCGCGCAGTCCGGATCGCACGAAAGAGCTCCGCGTTCGCTCGCCGGCGGTCGCGGGCGTGAGCGCGCTCGCGCTGCTGCTGGCCGCGACGCCGTCCTCGGCCGGGCGGGAGGAGGGCGAGGCGCTCGCGGCGTCGACGGAGGTTCGCTACGGGCGCGACGTGCGGCGGATCCTCTCGGACCGCTGCTTCCAGTGCCACGGGTCCGATCCCGCGACGCGCGAGGCGGAGCTGCGGCTGGACCTGCGCGCGGAGGCCGTCGCGGACCGCGGCGGCCACGCGGCCATCGCCCCGGGGGACCCGGAGGCCAGCGAGCTCTGGCGGCGCGTCACGAGCGAGCACGCGGACGAGCGCATGCCGCCCGCGGCGGCCAAGAAGCGTCCGCTGTCCGACGACGACCTGGACGTCCTGCGCCGCTGGATCGCGGCGGGCGCGGAGTACGAGCCGCACTGGTCCTTCGTCGCCCCGAAGCGGCCGGCGCCGCCACGCGTGGAGAACGCAACCTGGCCGCGCGGCGCCATCGATCGCTTCGTGCTCGCGAACCTCGAGACGCGCGGCGTCGCGCCGTCCCCGGAAGCGGACCGCGGCACCCTCTTGCGGCGCGTGTTCCTCGACCTGACCGGGCTGCCGCCCACGCCCGCGGAGCTGGACGCGTTCGTCTCCGACGGGGCCGACGACGCGTACGAGCGCGCCGTCGACCGCCTGCTCACGCAAGAGCCCTACCGCACGCGCCTCGCCGAGCACCTCGCCACGCCCTGGCTCGACGCCGCGCGCTACGCGGACACGATCGGCATCCACACCGACAACGGACGGCAGACGTGGCTGTGGCGCGACTGGGTGCTGAAGGCCTTCCGCGACAACCTGCCCTACGACCGCTTCGTGGTCGAACAGCTCGCCGGCGACCTGCTTCCGGACGCGACGACGGACCAGCGCGTCGCCAGCGGCTTCAACCGCAACCACGTCATCACCGACGAGGGTGGAGCGATTCCCGACGAGTATCTCGTCGAGTACGCCGTCGACCGCGTCAGCACGACGAGCTCGGCCTTCCTGGGACTCACGATGGGCTGCGCGCGCTGCCACGACCACAAGTTCGATCCGGTCACGCAGCGCGACTTCTACGGCATGGTGGCGTTCTTCAACTCGATCGAGGAGCCCGGGCTGTACTCGCAGACGCCCGACGCCAACCGCGCCTACGAGCCGTTCCTCGAGGTGCC
>CAYGPA010000633.1:0-2709 GCA_964351535.1 uncultured Planctomycetaceae bacterium | reverse complement strand
ACGCGACTCGACGACGGCGAAGCCCGTGCCCGCTACGAGCCACGGCCCGCGGAGGGCCATCGCCCGCGGAGGGGGCCGTACGCAACTCTTTCCGCCTCCGCCCGGAGGAACCCCACTTTGGCTTCACTGCGTCCGGGCCGCGTACCGATCACGGGTGTCACGGCCCCGTGGGGATTGGGCCGGGTTTCATCCGAGGGGAATCGAATGAGGTGCGAAGGCCTCCGCGCGGGGCGCTGTCCGGGGAAGAGCCGAGCCGGGCTCACGATGGTCGAGGTCACGATCACGATGGTGATCGTGATCACGTTCATGATGTCTTCGGTGCACGCGTTCTCGGCGTCCCTGATCGGCATGCAGCGAGCGCGGCGCATGACCGAGGCGTCGGTGTTCCTCGAGTCGGTGATGGAGAACGTCGCCGCCCAGGACTTCGAGAACCTGCTGGCGCTCAACGGCAACGACTTCTTCGACAACAACGACGCGACGGACTCGCAGTTCTCCACGCGCCTCGTCGTCTTCCTGGCGCAGGTCGACCTGCTTCAGATCCGCGCGACGCTCACCGACCTCCGCACCGGGGAGCAGTCCGCGACGCTGACGACGTTGAGGTCGCGGCGATGACTCGCGCACGACACGCGCGGGCGGGCTTCACGCTGATCGAGGTCTCGCTCGCCCTGGTGCTGTTCACGGCCATCGGCTACGGGCTGGTCGTCGCCACGAGCGCCGGCCACGACACTCAGGCCGAGCTGCTGCGCGTGGCCTCCGAGAACCGCTCGCTGCGCGACTCCAGCGACCGGCTCGTCGAGGAGCTGCGCACCTGTGCCGCCACCTCGATCACCGTGACCACGCTGCAGAACGGCAACAGCGAGCTGACCTTCCAGCAGCCGATCGTCGTCGGAACGACTCTCGACTGGGGGGTGTTCGATCCAGCGCTGGGTCCGACGGAGGCAGAACAGAATCAACCCGGCTGGAGCGTGCGGTTCACCGTGACCGACGCCGTGCATCCCGACGGCAGCATCGACCGACAGCTGCGACGCCAGGTCCTCGACGCGGGCGGAGCCGTGCAGCAGGACGAGCTCGTGCTCGGAAACCTGAGCATCGGCATGGGCCCCAACGCGGGCTTCACGGTCACGCAGACCGGTGTCGTCTGGGAGGTTCGCGTTCAACAGACCGGTCACCAGCAGGCCGCACACGGCGAGGAGCTCTTGTTCCATGTACAACCACGCAACTAGGACTCCCCGCCCCCAACGCCGGGGCACCGCGCTGATCGGATCCCTCGTGGTCTTCGTCGCGCTGCTCGGGCTCGTCTACGCGTCCGTGACGCTGACCAGGGTCGAGCTGAAGGACTCACGCCGGTCGATCGACGACCTGCGCACGCACGAGGTCGCCGAGGCAGGCGTCGAGCGCGGACTGCACTTCCTGGACCAGGCCGCGGACAACTGGAGCATCGCCAATCCGCTGAACGGACTGACGTCGCTCTTCGCGGCGAGCGACACCATCACGCCGTTCGTGGGTACGCCGCTGGTCGACGGAGGGGCTCAGGTCGGCGCCTACTCGGTCACCCTGACGAGCGTCGACCAGACGGCCGACAGCATCACGATCGACGTGACGGCCACGGGCTACTTGCCGGATGCTCCCATCAACCTGCCCGACAACCGGGAGGTGCAGACCTGGGAGTCGATGACCGCCCGCGTGCGCTACTCGCTGGCGCCCAGCGAGGTCTTCGACTTCGCGTACTTCATCAACAACTGGGGCTGGCTGTACGGCTCGACGATCTCCTGCAACGGCAACGCGCGCAGCAACGGACAGTTCGACGCCGGAGGATACGCGCCGACGGTGACGGGCCAGCCGCTCTACGAGCGGATCGACTGGACCGGCGGCGTGGCGCAGCTGCACGGCTACGAGGACGACAACGGCGACGGGCTGACCGACGGCAACGACGGCGGCGTGTTCTCCGGCTGGGACATCGTGGGCTCGCAGAACATCCGGGGCAACGGCGGCCTCTCCACGAACCAGCACGACTTCCAGGACCAGGTCGAGATGCCCAACCTGAGCGACCTGTCCCAGTACGAGACGCTGGCGCAGACCGAGGGCTCCTCGATCAAGATCGCGGGCGTCACCGTGTCCGACGGCGTGACCGGCGACGGCCCGGGGGAGCACGAGAACCTCTACCTGGTCGGCACCCTGGCCGATCCGATCGTCCTGGACGGGCCGGTCGTCGTCCGTGGCGACGTCATCATCAAGGGCGTCGTGACGGGGCAGGGCGCGATCTACGCGGGCGGCAACATCTACGTGCCCGACTCGATCAAGTACGCCAACGGCCCCACGACGCCGCGCCCGGCGGACAACACCCAGGCGGCGACCGAGGCCTGGCTGACGACCAACTGGAACAAGGACTTCCTCGGGCTCTTCTCCGGCGAGCACATCGTCGTCGGGGACCACACCAACGGCTGGTGGCGCCATACGGTCGGCGGCTGGATGACCTCGTCGCTCAACTCCTCCAAGGAGGACGCCGGCGCGGACGGGATCCCGAACACGTTCGCGGGAAGAGACGGCATCGTCGGCACGGCGGACGACGACGTGCTGGAGGGCGACGGAACGTGGACGGTCGAGCACTACACCGACGCCCACATGGCCGCCGGCCTCGTGCCGCCCGGCTTCCACGTCGGCGACCCGATCCCGGGCAGCGGCGAGGACATCGACGGCGACGGCGTCTAC
>CAYGPA010000632.1:0-2714 GCA_964351535.1 uncultured Planctomycetaceae bacterium | reverse complement strand
AGCCGTGCGGCGAGACGATCGCGACGCTGAAGATCATCGGGATGCGCCCGAGGAACGTCTCCAGCAGGTCGGGCGAGGGCGCCTCGAGCAGCTCGAGCAGGAGCCCCATCGTCTCGCTGCTGCGCGCGGCGTCGTCGCCCCAGCCGACGTACAGCCCGAGCGCGGCGAGGTCGGTCTCGAACTCGCTCCAGCGCGTCTCCCCGGGCTGCCCGGCCAGGCGCTGGATCCCCGTGCGCAGCGCTCTGCGCAGGTCCTGGAGGTCGTCGAGCTCGGGCCCGATGAGCAGCTGCTTGCCGTCGTGCTTGTGCGAGCGCAGGAACTCCAGCAGCGTGCGGGCGCCGAGTTCGAGGTCCTGGAAGAGCTGGCCCGACAGGCGGCGGTTCAGGTACTCGGCCCCGCGGCCGATCGATCCCGTCTCCTGCATCCGGGGGAGCCCGCGGCCGAACGGGCCGAGGTCGATCTCGAGCGGGAAGTCGTGCCCCTCGTCCGCCTGCCCGACCATGCGCTCCTTGAAGCGCAGGAAGTCGCGGACGGAGAGCTCCTCGACCTCGTGGGTCTCCGCGTGCACGCGCAGGAACCCCCAGCGGCCGATCCTCCGGCGAATCGCGAAGCCGATCCACGCGTCGCTGACGACGGCCAGCTGAGCGTGGTCGAGCATCCTCGCCAGGGCGGTCTTCGCGAGCTCCGGCTGCTCCTCCACGAGGCCGCGGAGGACGTCCTGGATGCGCCCGCGGGAGACGAGCGGGTCGGACTCGCACAAGCGCCCCAGGACCGCCCGGGCGACGTCGGGCACGGCTCGCAGGAACTGCCCGAGCTCGGCGAGGAGGGTGGGATCGACGGTCATTCAGAGCTCCCAGCGCTTCAGGAAGGGGGTGTAGAAGCTGCGATCGGCCGTGGTGGCACCGCGCACGCCCACCATACCTTCGGCAAATTCGAGCCCGCGCACGAGGCTCGTAGCGAGCTTCCAACCCCGGCTCTCCCCGAGCATCAGCACCGAGGTGAAGGCGTCGCCCGCGCCCACCGTGTCGACGACTTCCGCGGCTCCGCCGGGAGCTCCCGACGCGGTCCCGCCGTCGCGCTCCACGGCCAGTGCGCCGCGCGCGCCGCGCGTGACGACCAGCCGCTCGGCGCCGCAGCGCCCGAGCAGCGCGCGCGCCGCGGTTTCGAGCTCCTGAGCTCCGACGAGCTGCGCCAGCTCGGCCTCGTTCAGCTTCACGAAGGCCGCGCCGCGGATCGCGGCGAGGACGCCCTCGGTGCTGCACCACGGCGGGCGCAGGTTGACGTCGACGAGCCGGCGCGGACGCGCCGTGCGCACGAGCTGCTCGAGGGCCGCGCGCGACGCGGGAGCACGCAGCGCCAGCGTCCCGTGGCACAGGAGCGCGCCCGACGCGACGGCCGGCAGGTGCTCGGCGCGCACGTGGTCGTAGGCCCGGTCGGCGAGGATGTCGTAGACGGGCTCCCCGCCCTCGAAGCGGACCTCGACGGAGCCGGTCGCGTGCGCGCCGTCGACCTGCACGCCGGAGACGTCCATCCCCCACGCCCCCATGGCCTCCAGCACATCGCGCCCGAGCGCGTCGTCGCCGACCCCGCTGACGAACAGCGGCTCGAGGCCGAAGGCCTGCAGGTGCCAGGCGACGTTGAACGGCGCGCCGCCGAGGACCGCTTCGCCGCTCGGGAAGCGGTCGAACAGGACCTCGCCGAAGAGCACCGGTCGCGGCCGGCTCAATCCCGCTCTCCGGAACGAGCCCCGCAACGAACCCGGTGAAGCGCCGTGAGGGGTTCGAGGTCCTCGGGGTGGAAGTGGACCCAGCCCTCGAGGATGCCTGCCGCGTAGTTTCCGTTCATGCCGAGGAGGCCTCCGCGCGCAGCATACAGAGCGGAGGCCGCGCCGCGCTCGGCCGCGCCGCGCAGAACCCGCTCGCGGAGGGCGTCGTCGGCGTTCCCGACCAGCACCGCGGGGATCCGGCTGACCAGGACCTCGGCGTCGTTGCCGCTGTCGCCGGCGAAGACGACCTGCGCGGGCTCCAGGCCGCGCGCGGCCATCAGGAACTCGAGCGCCCCGAGCTTCGTGCTGCGCGCGGGCAGCACGTCGACCAGCCCGCGGCCCGCGGCCTCGTCCACGCTGTGGACGACCGACGCGCGCAGGCCCGCGCCGGAGAGCGTCGCCCGCATGCGGCCCAGCAGCCCGACCGCGTCGACCTCGAGCGGCGTGAAGAAGCTGAGCTTGAACTCCCCCTGCGCGGCGGGCTCCTGCAGCTCGAGCTCGCGCTCCGCCGCGAACAGCGGGGCCAGGTCCGCGGACCGCTTCCCGGCCCAGTCCTCGGCGAGCCGCTGCGCCCACGCCGCGGAGAGCCGCCACCCCGCGCCGTCCGCCTCGTACAGGCTGCTGCCGACGTCCGCGAGCACGTGGTCGGGGCGCGGCAGCGCGTACTCCTCGATCGCGGCCTCGACGAGCTCCAGGCGGCGGCCGGTCACGTAGGCCAGGATCCAGCCGCGCTCGGCGGCGAGCGCGGCGAGCAGCGGACGCGCCGCGGGATCCTCCGCCGCGGCGCCGTTGGGCAGCAGCGTCCGGTCGAGGTCGGTCGCGAGCAGGCGACCCAGTCGTGCAGCGGGCCCGGCGGCCGGCTTCACTTCCGGCATTCCGTGGCGGGAACCGCGCAGCGCCCGAAGGAGAACATCACGTTCGCGCTGATCTCGTTGGTCCGCAGCAGCCG
>CAYGPA010000631.1:0-2718 GCA_964351535.1 uncultured Planctomycetaceae bacterium | reverse complement strand
TCGATCTGGAGCTGCTCGCGGTCGAGCTCGAGCTCGGCGTGTCGCTCGGCGCCGAAGGCCGGCGCGGCTACCTGCGCGGACTCGCGCTGCTGCGCGAGCGCGAGCTGACCGCGGCGGAGGTCGAGCGCCTCTTCACGCGGATGCGCACCTACGCCGCGATCCACGACGTCGACGCCCTCGAGCTGCAGCTCGCCCTGGCCGCGCGCGAGGGGGCCTTGCGCGATCGGCTGCGCGCCGAGCTCATGCTCGACCACCGGCCCACTCCGCTGGCGCTGGGCCTGCTCGAGCGCGCGCGCGCGGCCGAGGGCCTGGCGCCCGCCGCGGGACCCGTGCTGCGCGCCGCGCGCTTCGCGGGCGGGCAGTTCGCGCGCGCCGTCGACGCCTGGCTCGACGGCCTGCCGCGCGGCGTGCTGGACGCCGACGGGCTGCCGCGCGATGCGCGCCTCGCCCGCGTCGTCCGCGACGCGCGCGCCTGGTCCGCGGTCGCTCCGGGCGAGGTCGAGGCGCGCCACGAGGCGCTCGCGCGCCTCGGCGACGCGCTCGTCGAGGCCGGCTGGTTCGCCGAGGCGCGCTCGGTCGCGGCCGCGATGGCGGCGGGGACGCCCGAGCTGCTCGACCACGCGCTGGCGCTGGAGGGGCGCGCGGCCGGCGGCCAGCACGTCCTGCTCGGCCTCTCGCGCCTGCTCGAGAGCCTCGACCACGGCGAGGACGACCTCGCGACGTTCTGGACCGCGGCGGAGTCCGGCGACGCGGGCGAGAAGCCCGAGCGCGCGGCTCCCGAGCCGATCGAGGACCTCGACGATCTCCTCGCGGCGTTCGGTCGCGTCGCCGCATCCTCCAGCGCGGTCCTCGGCGCCGGCGAGGACGCCGAGGCGCTCGCGGCGGAGCTCGCCGCGTCGCCGCGCCTGAGCTACGGCCCGGTCGGTGCGCTCGTGCACCCCGGCCCGCTCTTCTCCGAAGACGACGAGCGCGAGCAGCGCGGTCGCCGCGGCGACGCCGTGCCCGGCCTCGCGCGGCTCTTCGACCGGCTGGGTCGCTTCGGCCTCTTCGGTTCGCTGCGCGGCATCGGGCCCGACGGCACGGTGCTGCGGCGCGTGCTGGTCGAGGACGGTCGCGGCACGCACCTCGGCCAGCCGTGGTCGGGATCGATCGCGTGGTGCGAGGGCGTGGACGTTCCGAGCCGCCTGAACCGCCGCGGCGCGACGATCGCCGGCGCGGCGCTGCACGAGGGCTACTGGCTGGACTTCGAGGTGGTCCGGCGCCAGAGCCAGCGCTGGCGCGACCTCGAGCTGCGCTTCGTGCACGCACCGGAGGGACGCGAGCGGCTCGACCTGGCGCTCGAGACGCGCGGGCTCGAGCTCCTGAATCCGCCCGACCGGACCGACGCCCACCGCCGCGAGCGGCGCGCCGTGGACCCGCTCCTCGGCGCCGGCGACCGCGTGCGCCTCGCCGTGTTCCGCGATCGGCTCGAGGCCGGGGGGGACACGGACGCGCTCGTGGGCCTCGACGAGCTCGTGCTGCTCACCGCGATCCACGAACAGGGCCACCTCTGCGACCGCGCGCGCTTCCTGCCGATCCACGCGAACCTCGGGCGCGCGATCGGCCTGCTCGCGCGCAGCGGCTTCTCCGTGCGCGGCGTCCAGGAGCGCCTCGAGTACCGCGCGCAGCTCGTCGCGCTGTGCGACGTCCTCGACCCGCGGCTCGCGCTGGCCGAGATCCTCTCCGCCTCCGACGGCGACCTCGCGGGCGAGACGCCGCACGCGGCCGCCTACCGCTCGCTCCTGACCGATCTGCTCGCGCTGCTCGACGCGGAGCTCGTCGACGATCCCGAGGCCTGGCCCGCGCTCGACCCCGATCGCCAGCTCGTGCACCAGCTCCACACACTCGACCCCGAAGCCGTGCGCGGTCTCGCGCGCCGGCTGGCCCGGCGCGAGGGGCTCTTCGAGGGCTGAGGAACTGGCTCCTGAGCAACTGGGAGAGCGCCGACGCGAAGGGACACTTGCGTTGTCCGGTTGGCGGCCGCTCTCGCTCTCGACCCCGCGTATGGGGTCCTTCCCGTTCCTGCATCGCATCTCCTCCGGCCTCCGGCCGGCGTGAGAGGCGGGGTCCTCAGCCCTGCTCTGTCCTTGCGACGCGGTGAGTGTTTCCGTGAGGGGCACGCGAACTCGGCCGCGGCGTGACCCTGCAGGGAGAGGCCTGGCCCCGCGGCACCTGGCGTGAGGCGAGCCCCGCGGCTCCCTCGCGCGAAAGGCCACGCTCGCTCAGAGCAGGACGATCAGAAGCACGACGCCCGCTCCGATGGCCAGCCACTTCCACTCGTTGTCGCTGGGAGAGGCCCCGGCGCGCAGCGCTTCGAGCGAACGGCTGTTCCGCTGGGCGGAAGCGAGCTCGGCGCGCTCGGCGGCTCCGAACGGAGCCGGCGCATCGATGCCTCCCGCGCGCATGGAACCGAGGTCCGGATCGAAGCGCGCGTGCAGCGCGACGGACTCGACCCGGTTGATTCCACGCGTGCCCGCGGGCATCACGGTTGGCGGCAGCGGGGCCGGGCTGGCGGCGAACGTCAGGGCGAGAGCGTGCAGGAACAGGATGGTTGTCATGGAGTCAATTTCCTTCCAGGGAGCCATTGCTGAAGAAGCGTGCGTCCGCGCCGGCGACGACCGGCTGGCTCGCAGCCGCGGGCGTCTCTTCCTTGCGGCAGGCCAGCAGGGTGAATCGCCG
>CAYGPA010000630.1:0-2727 GCA_964351535.1 uncultured Planctomycetaceae bacterium | reverse complement strand
CCCGAGCTGACGCAGGGCCAGGCGCGCGGTCCAGGCGAGCTCGGGCTCGCGCTGGTCCTCGGCCCAGTCCTCGAGCAGCGCCCGCGCGTCGCGGTCCGCCCGCGCGATGGACAGGAAGCGATCGAGCTCCTGTTCGCGGAGGTCGAGGTCCGGATCGGTCAGGCGCAGCCGCCAGTCGGCGGCGATCTGTCCGTCGGTCGCGGCCTGGTCCAGGTTCGGGAGCGCCTGGGGCTCCTCCTGCGCGACGGCGAGCAGGCCAGGAGCCAGCGCCAGGCATCCGACGAGGGTGAACAAGCGGTTTTTCATGTCGACGACTCCTCTCTTTTCAAGGACGGCCGCCGCGGGCGGATCCGTCCGCTTCGGATCGGAAATTCGACCGGAGCTGCGGCCCGGAGCCGGAACTTCGAGGGTCCGAAACCCGCAGGAGTTCAGCGCAGGCCGAAGCCGACGGTCGCGTTCTCGCCCCAGTAGATCGGGACGTTGCGCGTGCGGTGGAAGTACTGGCGCCACGGCAGGGCCGAGTGCCGCAGGAGCTCGTCCTGCCGCGTCGCGCGGCGCAGTCCGCCGGACTCGAGCGTCGCGCCCTGCCCCTGGGGCGGGACGCCCGCGAAGCCGCCGGAGCCGGAGCCCACGCGGTCCGGGAGCACGGTCGAGGTGGCCGGCAGGACGCGGTGATCGGAGACGTGCCGCGCGAACGAGCGCGGGTCCGAGGAAGTCAGACGCCCGGCGCCGCCGTGGGACACGAGCGTCGCGAACGGAATCGGGGCGCGACCGGGCTGCGCCGTGCGCGCGCCCTGGGTGCGCGCGGGGGCGCCGAGGAGCTCGGGGTTGCTGCGGGCCGCGCGCAGGCCTGCGCTCGACGCGAGGGCCGGCGCGACGCTCGAAGCGGCACCGACCCGCGCGAGCGGCTGGGCCGACTGCGCGGAGGACGGGGCCACGGTCACGGCCGGCAGACCGCGGGTCCACATGCCGACGCCGAGCAGCAGCGCGGCAGCCGCGGCGCCCGCGAAGGCGGCCAGCGGGCGCCAGGTCCGCAGCCGTCCCATGGAATCCGCGGAGGCGGGGACGGACTGCGGACGCGCGCCGAGGATCCCTTCGCTGCGCAGGCGTAGATGCAGTGCCTGCCAGAGATCGAGATCCTCGGGGGCTTCCGTCACGAGCCCGAGCAGCGCTTCTCGGGCGCGCTCGGCGGAGAGGTACTCCGCGGCACACTCGCCACACGCGTCCAGGTGCTCGCGCACCTGTTCGCGTACCGAAGGCGCCGCAGCCGTCGAGGACGGCTGGGACTCGTCGAGGTCGTCGCCCACCAGGAGCGGGATGCAACCACGGACGTCTTCGCAGGAGAGGGGGCTCGGCATCGGTCGATTCAGGGTTCGCTTCAGGTTCGATCGGGACTACGGACGCGGCCGCCGGGTGTTGGCGCGAACGGGACTCCGATTGGACGAATCGGGATTGGACGAATCGGGGTCGGACGATTCGGTGTCGGAGGGCTCGGTCGCCCCCGCGGCGTCCGGGCGCTCGGCCAGGCGCTCGCGGCGCTCCCACTCCTCCTGAAAGAGTTTCCGGCCGCGGTGCAGGCGCCAGCGGACGGTCACGTGGCTCGCGCCGACGATCTCGGCGATCTCGGTGCAGGGCAGCCCCTCGAGCTCGCGCAGCGTCAGCACGACCTGGAAGTGCGGCGCCAGGCTGTCGATGCAGGTTCGCACGCGCTGGGCGGTCTCGACGCTCTCGAGCCGGCTGGAGGGAGCCGCCGCGCCGTCGTCGGGCAGGTCGAACTCGACGTCCTCGTCGTCCTCGCCGCGCGCGACCGTGCTCATCTGCGGCCGCCGCTTGCGCAGGTGGTCGATCCCGAGGTTGGTCACGATCCGGTACAGCCAGGTCGTGAAGTCGTGCTGGAAGTCGAAGCGCTCGAGGCTGCGGAACACGCGCAGGAAGGCCTCCTGGGCCAGATCGCGCGCGTCCTCGTCGTTCGGGACGAGGTTGCGGGCCACGCGCCAGGCGCGGTTCTGGTGGCGGCGGACCAGCAGCTCGAAGGCGGTCTCGTCGCCTGCCTGGGCCCGGCGCACCAGCTCGTGGTCGTCGGGACCGTCGAAGGCGGCCGCGGCGTCGCCGGGCCCGGCCGGCGAGGCGGGACCCGCTCCGGTCGAGGGGCGGTCTTCGGCCCCCCCGGGATCGCTGGGCTCCGTACGCTGAGACATGGGCTGGGGACGAGGACGCTCTTCGGCCCTCGCCGCCTCGAAAGCCAAGTCTACTCGGGGACGCGCCGGCACGCAGGCTCTACGGGAGGCCCCCCGGGACGTTGGCCCCGGACCGCAAGAACTCCGCAGCGCCCGTCCGGACGGCCCGGCCCGGAGTCTCCGGCACGCGCGGGTCGAAACGGCTCAACTCGGCTCCCGCCGGTGCCTTGCGGGCGCCGGCTGACGGCCGAGTCGTCTCGGCTGCGTGTTCGGCTAGCTGGCGGGGCCGGTCGCGAAGCGGCCTTCGAGGACGCCCATGGAGCGGAACTTGCGCCGGCGGCCCGCCACGAGCTCGTCCGCGGGGATGGCCACGAGCTCTTCGAGCTTCTCCAGGAGCACGCTGCGGACCTCCTGCATGGCCCGCTCGGGGTCGCGGTGCGCCCCGCCCGGAGGTTCGCGCACGATGCCGTCGACGACCCCCAGCTCGGTCAGGTCCTTGGCCGTCAGACGCAGCGCCTTGGCCGCATCGGGCGTGCGCTCGCCGTCCTTC
>CAYGPA010000629.1:0-2733 GCA_964351535.1 uncultured Planctomycetaceae bacterium | reverse complement strand
CCTGCGCGCCGCGGGCTCCGGCCCGCCGCGCGAGGAGGTCTTCGACCGCCGCGTGTCGGCGGACGATCCGGACGCGGACTCCGCGAACGCCGCCGACGCGAAACCGGCCGACGCGAAACCGGAACTCGAGGACGTGAACGACGTCTGGCCCGAGTTCATCGACTTCCTCGGCGCCGCCCCGGTCGTCGTCGACGACCGCGAGACGTTCCAGGCCTGGTGGCGTCACCTCGGCGCGGCGGAGGAGCCGCTCGTGATCGCGCTGAACGAGGTCGAGGCCCTGCTGCTCCCGGGCCGGGTCGCGCGCGCGGAGGAGCCGCTCGACCCCGCGAAGCTGCGCGCGCGGCTCGCCGCGCACTGCGATCGCTTCCTGTCGTTGAAGCCGGCGGCGCTGGGCTTCGCCGCACACGGCTTCGCGCGCGCGTGGAACGGCCTGCGCGAGACCGACCCCGACGCCGCGCGCCGGCTGGCGCTGACGCTCGCGCTGGTCGAGCACCGCGACGCCTTCGCCGCGGACCCGGCGGACTCCGGCCGGCTCACCGACGCCTACGACGCCACGTCCCTGCGCACCTCCGGCGAGTGGCTCGCGCCCCCGCTCGCGCCGCGCTGGTCGCTGCGCGAGGGCTGGATCGACGCCGAGACCGTGCCCGTGCGCGCCGCGGTGCCCACGCCGTTCCACCCCGCCGACCGCGCGCTGATCGACGAGGTCTTCCTGAAGCACCTGCCGCGACACTTCGCCGGACCGGACGAAGAGCCGCGCCCGCGCGAGGGCCAGCACAGCGTCGCCCGGCGCGTCGCGGAGGCGCTCGGCGGCACCGAGCTGCTCCTGATGCACGCGCCGACCGGCACGGGCAAGACGCTCGCCTACCTCGTGCCCGCGCTGCTGTGGGCCGCGCGCGCCGGCGTGCGCGTCGGCATCTCGACCTACACGCGCGCCCTGCAGGAACAGGCCATCGACCACGAGGTCCCGCGCGCGCGCGCGGCGCTGGCGCTGGCGGATCCGGACCACCCCGCCGCCGATCCCGACGCCACGCGCGTCGTCGTGCTGAAGGGCCGCAACAACTACCTCTGCTGGCGCTCGCTACGGCTGCATCAGCCGGACGAGGACGACACCGCGCAGGCCTGGCTCGGCTGGACGCGCCTGGTGCTCTTCGCGCACCTCGACCCGACCGGCGACCTCGACCGCTTCCCCGTGCGCGCCGTGCTGGGCGGCCACGACGCGAAACGCGAACGCGAGGAGCTCGCCGGCCTCGTGCGCCAGTGCCGCGCGGAGTCGGGCTGCTGCACGCGGCAGCAGGACCGGCGCACGTGCGCCGCCGAGGTCGCGCGCCAGCGCGCCGAGCGCAGCCACGTCGTCATCGCGAACCACGCGTTCGTGCTGGCGCGACCCAGCTGGTTCCAGCACGTCGTGTTCGACGAGTGCGAGCACCTGCACGACCAGGCCTACGCGACGTGGAGCCACGAGGTCTCGATCCACGACCTGCGCCAGCTGCTCGACCGCCTGCGCCGGCCGCGCAGGCCCACGTCGCGCGCGCCCCTCGACCGCCTCGAGCGCATCGCGCTGCCCGGCACGCCGTCCCACGAGGCCTTCGCGGTCGCCGACGACACGTGGCGACGCGCGGGCGAGGCCGTCGAGGAGCTCGCCGCCGCGGTGGCGCGCTTCCGCTCGTGGGCCGACGACGTGCGGCGCGAGCGCGACGTGCGCGAGGACCACTCGCTCCTGCGCGAGTACGTCGAACAGGACGTCGGCGCGGACCTCGTCGACGCGCGCCGCTCCGCGACCGATCGCCTCGACCGGCTCGAAGCCGCGCTGGCCGCCGTGGCCGAGCGCCTCGACCGCGTCCCCGCGCGCGGCATCCCGCGGCTGCGCCGCCAGCTCGCGCTGCTGCGTGGCGACGTCGTCGAGGCGCGCGACGACGTGGCCGCCTGGATCCCGCTCGACGAGGGTCGCGTGCACTTCCGCCGCGAGGTCTTCCACGACGTCGCCGCCGACGCGCGGGGCCGCGACGTGCTCGCGGCGCGCGTGCTGCTGCCGAACGAGTTCCTGGGCCGCTTCTACTACCCGCAGCTCGCCAGCGCGGCCTTCCTCTCGGCCACGACCTGGCTGAAAGGCGGATTCGACGCCGCGCGCGGCTATCTGGGCCTGGATCGCGCCGCGGAGCCCGCCGACGACGAGGACCGCGCGCCGTGCGTCGTCACGACCTTCCGCGCGCCCGATCCGTTCGACTACGAGCGCGTGCTGGTCTGCGTTCCCAAGGACGCGCCCAGCTACTCGCGCGACGCCGGCCGCTTCCACGCCTACGTGCGCGACTTCGTCGGCCACCTGGCCGAGCGCACGCGCGGCCGCGTGCTGGCGCTCTTCACCAACTCCGACGACGTGCGCCGCACCGGCGAGGAGCTCGCCGGCTTCTTCCGCGCGCGCCGCATCCCGTTCGGCTACCAGGGCATGCCCGGCATTGCCAAGGAGGAGCTCGGCGAGCGCTTCCGCGAACGCACGGACTCGGTGCTGCTCGGCGTCGACACCTTCTGGTTCGGCGCCGACTTCCCGGGCGAGACGCTCGAGTACCTCGTGATCGTCAAGCTCCCCTACGGCGTCCCCGACCGCTACCACCAGGCCCAGGCCGCCGTCCTCGGCAGCGGCGAGCAGCGCCGCCGCATCTACATGCCGCGCGCCCTCGCCAAGTTCCGCCAGGGCTTCGGCCGCCTGATGCGCCGCGAGACCGACCGCGGCGTCGT
>CAYGPA010000628.1:0-2734 GCA_964351535.1 uncultured Planctomycetaceae bacterium | reverse complement strand
GCTGCTGGATCAACGTCGGCTGCGCCGTCGTGCTGCCGGAGGTGTTCCTGAAGGCCGTCAGCGTCGCCATCAACCTCGGAGCGACGCTCGACTCGATGACGACCGCGAACCTCGACATGCTGCGCCAGTACCGCGCCGAGACCAACGTCGTGTCGCGGCCGCCGGGGCGCGGCATCTCGATCCTCGGGCAGCACGAGCTGATGCTGCCGCTCCTGCGCCAGGCGGTGCTGGTCAAGCTCGCCGCGCGCGGCTGGACCGGAGGTCGCGCGTGAATCCCGCCGAGCTGCAGGGGCTGATCGACGGACTGGGAACGCCGAAGGTGCTCGTGATCGGCGACCTGATCCTCGACCGGTACGTGATCGGCGACGTCTCGCGCATCTCGCCCGAGGCGCCGATTCCGGTGCTGGCGGCCCGCAGCCAGGACGTGCGCCTGGGCGGCGCGGGCAACGTCGCGGCGAACCTGCGCACGATGGAGGCGAAGGCGGACATCGTCGGCATCCTGGGCGCCGAGGGCCGCGGGCGTCAGCTCATGGAGCTCTTGCAGCAGATCGGGGTCAACTCCGACGGCTGCGTGGTCGACCCCGAGCGTCCGACCACGGAGAAGACGCGCATGATGAGCGGCGTCCACCAGATGCTGCGCGTCGACTGGGAGGAGTCGCAGCCGATCTCCCCCGAGCTCTGCCGGCGGCTCTCCAGCGGGCTCGGTGCCCGCATCGACGCCAGCCAGGCGGTGGTGCTCTCCGACTACGGCAAGGGCTTCCTGGCCGACGAGCTGATCCGCGACGTCGTCGCGCGCGCGCGCAAGGCCGGCGTGCCGGTGCTCGTGGATCCGAAGGGCACCGACTACTCGCGCTATCGCGGTGCGACGCTCATCACGCCGAACAAGAAGGAGGCCGAGGAGGCGCTCGGCCGGCCGATCGCGGGGCTCGAGGAGGTGCCCGCCGCGGCGGAGGAGCTCATGGCCGTGGCCGAGCTCGACGCCGTCGTGATCACGCTCGGCGCGGACGGCATGTACTTCAAGACGCGCGACGGTCGCTCGGGCCGCGTCCCGACGGTCGCGCGCGCCGTGTTCGACGTGACGGGAGCGGGGGACACGGTGATCTCGCAGCTCGCCGTCGGGCTGGCGGCGGGCGTCAGCCTCGAGGCCTCGGTCCACCTGGCCAACAACGCGGCCGGGATCGTCGTCGCGCGCCGCGGGACCGCCGCCGTGACGCGCAGCGAGCTCCGCGCGGCCCTCGGCTCGGGGGGCGGGCGCGCGGGCAAGGTGCTCGCGCCCGACGATCTCGACCGGGCCGTCGCCGAGTGGCGCTCCGCGGGGAAGCGCATCGCCTTCACGAACGGCTGCTACGACGTCCTGCACGCCGGGCACGTCGACCTCCTGCGCTACGCGGCCTCGAAGGCCGACGTGCTGCTCGTCGGCGTCAACGACGACGCGAGCGTGCGGCGCCTCAAGGGTGCCGATCGGCCCGTCAACGAGCTCGGGGACCGCCTGGAGGTCCTCGCGGCGCTCGAGTCCGTCAGCGCCGTCGTGCCGTTCCCCGAGGACACGCCGGCGCGGCTCATCGAGCAGGTGACGCCGCACGTGCTCGTGAAGGGCGAGGACTACGCCGACAAGCCCGTGGTCGGACGCGAGTGGGTCGAGTCCCACGGTGGCCAGGTGCACCTCGCGCCGCTGCGGCCGGGGCGCTCGACCTCCGCCATCCTCGCTCGCGGGCGCGGGCGCCAGCCCGGAGCGGGCCCGCTCTGAGGAGCGTGACGGAGAAGGCCGTCCGGCGCGCCGGACGGAAGGGACCGCGCGGCGGCATCCATCCGTGGCTCGCGCCCGCCGGCGGAGCGATCGGGTTCCTCGGCGCCGTGCTGGGCGTCGGCGGAGGTCTCTTCGCGACACCGCTGCTGCACTACGGCAGCAAGCTGCCCCTGCGCCGCGCGGTGGCCACTTCGCTCGTGCTCGTCTTCGCGACGGCCTTCTCGGCGACGATCACGGAGCTCTTCCACGCGCAGACCTCGCTCTCCGGCCCCGTGCTGCTGTGGCTCGTGCCCTCCGGCCTCCTCGGCGCGCAGGTCGGCTACTTCGTCTCACGCCGGATCGACGCGCGCGGGCTGCGCGCGATCTTCGTGGTCCTGCTCCTCGCCGCGGCGGCGCGGATCCTGTTCTCGGAGCGTGCCGAGGACCCCGTCGCCGTCGACGCGATCCGCGTGCCGTGGACCCTCGGGCTGCGCATCGCGGCCGTCGGGTTCGGCGGCGGCGTCGTCGCGCCGCTCCTCGGGATCGGCGGCGGACTGCTCGTCGTTCCCGGGCTGCTGCTGGCCGTGCCGGACCTCGGCTACCTCGTGGCGCGCGCGTGCAGCATGGGCCTCGCCACGGTGACCTCCGTGCGCTCCGTGTGGCTCTGCTCGCGCGGAGGCGACATCGACCTGCCGCGCGGCGGGTGGCTCGGCAGCGGAGCGCTGGTCGGCGCGGTGCTGGGCGTGAGCGCCGTGCACCACCCCGGCTGGGCCGCCGCGGCCCGCACGCTGCTCGGCATCCTGCTGGTCCTCGTGGCGCTGCGCATGGCCTGGGACCTCCGCCGCGCGTTCGCCTCAGGCTCCACGGGTCCGGGCGCGACCGTGGACTGAGCGCAGCGCGGCGGGGACCGGAACGCTCAGGCGAAGATGCCGCGCAGCGCGTCGGCGCGCGACACGCGCTCGACGGCCAGCATGTTCGCGGCCATGCGCAGGCGCACGTCGCGGCTGT
>CAYGPA010000627.1:0-2736 GCA_964351535.1 uncultured Planctomycetaceae bacterium | reverse complement strand
TCGGCGAGGGCATCGAGCGTCGGCGTCTCGACCTCGAGCGCGTGCGCGGCGCGCCCGATGCCGTCCGCGCGATGCGTGTCGGACGTGACGAGCAGCACCGTCCGCGGCCGCTGCTGTCGGCGCACGGCGCGCATCTCCGCCAGCGCGCACACGGCCGCGACCTCGTCGTCCGCCAGGAACTCGAAGTGGATACTGCGCTCGCCGCGCGAATCCTCTCCGAAGGCCAGCTCGAACTCCTGCCAGGCCTCCGCCGACGCGGGGTCCGAGTCGATCTCGAACTCCGCGGACTGCGGCTCGCCGGCGCCGGCCGGGGTCGAGACGCGCAGGCGCAGACCCGGTGCGCGGCGCAGCGCCGCGGGGATGCCGACCGACCAGAGCAGGTGCCCCGCCGACGCGCCCGGCACGCGCACGGCCAGCGACTCTCCGGTCCGCGCGACGACGGCCCGCCGGAACTCGCCGGCCACGTGCAGCACGCTCTCTCCCGCCACCGGCGAGAGAAAATCGGCCAGCGGGACGCTCCAGAGCTCCACCACGGCGAGGTCCACCGGCCGCCCCGAGGTCACGAGGACGTCGATCGAGTCCAGCGGCTCGGGCTGCAGGTCCAGCCCGGGCAAGTCGACCTCGAGCCAGACCTTCTCGAACAGGTCCTGCACCACGACGGGCTCGCTCCGCAAGACGACCTCACCGCCGCGCATGCAGAGCACCTGGATCGTGCTCGCGGCACTGAGGAACCAGCCCGACAGCCGAAGCCGGTTGAAGCTCGCGGACTCGAACGGCCCGTGCAGCGCGATGCGCACGGGTGCGTCGTCGCTGCGAATCCGGGCGATGCGCTTGCCGCCTTGCCCGCGGACCCTGCGGACTCGCACGGCGTCGATCGTGACCCCCTCGGCGCCGCCCGAGAAGTCGTACTCGGCCACCCGCTCCGCGGTCTCCCTGGGAAGCGCCGCGACCGGCGTCGGCACGAGCGGGGCGTGCACGGGGTCGCCCACCGGCGGCGCCGTCACGGCAGAGACGTCGGCAGGCTCCTCGCCTCCGCACGCGGCGACCAGCACCAGCCCCGAGAGGAGTACGTCTCGACACCGCATCGCTCCGTAGGTTAGCAGACGCCCGCGGCTCGCAGCCGCCACTCCGCGACCTCCGCTAGCGCAGGTCCGGCGGCAACGGGATGCGCGCGCGCGCGGCCCGCTCGATCCACGCACGCGCCTCTTCCGAGCGGCCGTTCGCGGCCAGGAGCCGGATGAGAGCGACGTGGAGCTCGGGCTCCCAGGGTGCCGCGGCGAGGGCGCTCTCGAGCAGGCGCACCGCCTCGTCGACGTCCCCGCGCACCGCCTCGATGCGCGCCAGCGCCAGCAGCGGAGGCGCGTAGCCGGGCGCGAGCTCCACGGCGCGTCGCAGGTGCTCCTCGGCGCGCGGCTCCTCCCCCGCCACGGCCAGCGCGATCCCGAGGTTCGTACGCGCCTCCACGCTGTCGGGATCGACCTCGACACAGCGCTCGAAGGCCGCGCGCGCCTCGGCGTGGAACCCGAGGTTCCCGTACATCGCGCCCAGGTTCTGGTGCAGCGAGGCCGACGTCGGATCGAGCCGCGCGGCGGCCTGCATGTGCTCGAGGGCCGCGCGCCCGTCGCCGGCTTCGAAGTAGTGGTAGGCGACGTACTCGTGCGCCTTCGGCGTGTCGGGGTAATGCGTCAGGACGTCGTTCCACAGCGTCCCGTCGTCGCGCCAGACCGCGGCGCGCGCATGGGTCCCGACGCCGCAGGCGAATGCGGCGAGGACTCCCGCCGCCGCGACGACGCCGGTCGCGATCGCCCCGCGGGCGCGCGCGGCCCGCCACAGGTCCTCGGCCGCCGCACCGGCGATCAGGAAGAGTCCGACGCTGGGCAAGTACATGTAGCGATCGTTGACGAGCGAGTGCTCGCCGAAGGGCACGAGCTTCAGCACGAGCGCGATCGTCACCAGGAACCACGCGACGCCGAAGGCCACCAGCGCGCGTCGCTCCGGACGCCTCCAGGCATGGAGCGCGACAGCGAGGACCGCGAGCGCGAACACGGCTGTCTCCAGCCCACCGATCTCGAGCACACGGTCGTCGTAGTAGACGGACAGCTCGACCGGACGGACGGTCTTGTCGACGTAGAACACGAGCGAGTTCCACGCGTTCCCGAGGGCCTCTTGCAGGCGCAGGGGCTCGGCCTCGACGATCTCCGCCGTGGACTGGCCGCGCAGGTTCACGAGGCCGACGGTGAGGCTCGCGACGAAGTAGGCCCACTTCGAAGCGACCATCGACACACGCCAGCGCCGCTCGCGAAGCAGGTCCAGCGCGACCATCACGACGGGCAGCGTGACCGCCATCGGCTTGGAGAGCAGCGCCAGGCCGAACAGCGCGAAGGGCCTCCACCCCGGAGGCCGGCCGGCGTCGCGATCCGCCACGTAGGCCAAGAGGGCCGCGAGGCTGAAGAAGGTCGACAGGACGTCCTTGCGCTCCGACACCCAGGCCACCGACTCGACGTGCAGCGGGTGCAGCGCGAACAGCAGGGCCGCGACCGCGGGAGCCACCCGGGCGCCCGGCAGCAGGCGCGCGGCGAGCAGCAGCACGAAAGCGCTGGAGAGCGCATGGAGAGCCACGTTGGTCGAGTGGAACACGAACGGGTTCAGCCCGAAGCACGCGTGCTCGACGGCGTAGCTGAGGAGCGTCAGCGGATGCCACGTCGACTGCGTGAAGTCCGTGGCGATCCCGCGCCA
>CAYGPA010000626.1:0-2739 GCA_964351535.1 uncultured Planctomycetaceae bacterium | reverse complement strand
AAAAATTCTTCCGCACCCTGTTCATCGAGCACGAGCAGCCGGCGCTGGATGGCCGCCACGGACGCCGGGCTGACGTTGCCGTACGTCTGCGAGAAGGTCTTGGCGTTTTCCGCGACGAAGCGCAGAAGTGCGCGCAGATCTTCCAGGTCGAGCAGCAGCAGGCCTTCTTCGTCGGCGATGCGAAACGCGATGTTGAGCACGCCTTCCTGCGTGTCATTCAGTTCGAGCAGGTTGGACAGCAGCAGGGGGCCCATTTCCGACACGGTCGTGCGCACCGGGTGCCCGCCCTGTCCGAACACGTCCCAGAACACCACCGGCCAGGCCGTTGGGCTGAAGCCTTCAATGCCGATTTTCTTTAGCCGCTCGTCGATTTTCGGGTGCGGCGCGATCGGTT
Source organism: uncultured Planctomycetaceae bacterium (assembly GCA_964351535.1). Classification (GTDB taxonomy): domain Bacteria; phylum Planctomycetota; class UBA1135; order UBA1135; genus JAUIDW01. The sequence continues at coordinate 2,345 of CAYGPA010000626.1, read as the reverse complement.
GGCTGAGCCCGGCGAGGTCGCCCTTGACGTCGGCCAGGAACACCGGAACACCGATGCGGGAAAACCCTTCCGCCAGAACCTGCAGGGTGACGGTTTTGCCGGTGCCGGTGGCACCCGTGATCAAGCCGTGGCGGTTACCGTACCGGGGCAACAGGTGAAGGTGGGTTTCGCCCTTTCCGATCAGAATGGGTTCGGCTTCCGACATCGCTGGCTCTCCGGATGACTACGGGTACAGCCTAACGCGATCATGGCGGCGGCGACAGGGCCGGCGGCAGCCCGGGGCAGCGGCCTTTTTTCCGGCCGGGGGGTCAGTTAAGCTTCCGCATTCCCGAAACCGCCCGGGTCTTCACCGGGCATCGCAAGTGACGGTCCGCGAAATGGCATCACCCGAATACCGCCCCCAGGAACTGGAACCGCGTGTCCAGCAACGCTGGGAGCAGGAGCAGGCATTTCGTGCCGACGAGCATGCGCCTGGAGAGAAATACTATTGCCTGTCCATGCTCCCGTATCCCTCCGGGGCATTGCACATGGGGCACGTGCGCAATTACACCATCGGCGACGTGATCAGCCGCTACCACCGCATGTGCGGCCGCAATGTACTGCAGCCCATGGGTTGGGACGCCTTCGGCCTGCCTGCGGAAAACGCCGCCATCAAGAACCGCACGGCCCCGGCCCGCTGGACGTATGCCAACATCGAGCACATGCGCGGTCAGCTCAAGCGGCTGGGCTTCGCCTACGACTGGTCGCGCGAAGTCACCACCTGCCAACCGGAGTATTACCGCTGGGAACAGCGGATGTTCACGCGCCTGATGCGGCTGGGGCTGGCTTACCGCAAGGACGCCGAGGTGAACTGGGACCCGGTCGACCAGACCGTGCTGGCCAACGAGCAGGTCGTGGACGGGCGCGGCTGGCGCTCGGGCGCCGTGGTGGAGCGCCGCACCATTCCGCAGTGGTTCCTGAAAATCACCGCCTTCGCCGACGAGTTGCTCGATGGGCTGGATCACCTGGAAGGCTGGCCGGATTCTGTCAAGACGATGCAGCGGAACTGGATCGGACGTTCGGAAGGGGCCGAGTTCCGCATGTCGGTGTGCAACAGCGAGGGACAGCCCGCCGCGGGCGGGGCCGAGGTCGCTGTGTTCACGACCCGCCCCGATACCGCGTTCGGAATGACGTATGCCGTCCTCGCCCCGGAACACCCGCTGGTGAACCGGGTGACAAGCGCGGAGCAGGCGGGCGCGGTCGAGGCGTTCGTGGCGGCGGCCCGGGCGGCGACCGAGGCGGACCGCCTGGCCGTGGAAGGCGGTCTCGAAAAACGCGGTGTATTCACCGGGGCGTACGTGAAAAACCCGTTCACCGGTCAGCCGGTGCCGCTTTACATCGCCGACTACGTGCTGATGGCTTACGGAACCGGGGCCATCATGGCGGTGCCGGGCCAGGACGAGCGCGACTGGGCGTTCGCCGAAAGCCACGGTCTCCCCATCGTTCGCACAGTGCAGCCGCCCGAGAACTGGGAAGGCGGGGCCTATACGGGAGAAGGACAGGCGATCAACAGCCAGTGGCTGGACGGCCTCGGCGTCGAGGAGGCCAAGCGCACGGCCATCGACTGGCTGGAGGAGGAGGGCCTGGGCGAGCGACGGATAAATTACCGGCTCCGGGACTGGGGCGTCAGCCGACAGCGATACTGGGGTTGTCCCATCCCGGTGATTTACTGCGAGGCCTGTGGCGCGGTTCCGGTGCCCGAGGAAGACCTGCCGGTGGTGTTGCCCGAGGACGTTCAGTTCATGGGCGTGCAGTCGCCCATCAAGGCCGACCCGGAGTGGCGCAAAACCACCTGTCCGGAATGCGGCGGTCCGGCGGAACGCGAGACCGACACCTTCGACACCTTCATGGAGTCGAGCTGGTACTACGCCCGATACTGCTGCCCGGGCGCCGACGCGCAACTCGACGAGCGCGCCAGGTACTGGCTGCCGGTGGACCAGTACATCGGCGGTATCGAGCACGCCATCCTGCACCTGATGTATTTCCGCTTCTATCACCGGCTGTTACGGGATGCGGGGCTGGTTTCCGGCGACGAGCCGGCCACCAACCTGCTGTGCCAGGGGATGGTTGTCGCGGACACGTTTTACCGCGAGGACGGGGATGGCCAGGTCACGTGGCTGAACCCGGCCGACGTCACGGTCGAGCGCGATGCCCGCGGCCAGGTGACCGGCGCCGTGCTGGCGCGGGACGGCCTGCCGGTGGAAATCGGCGCGGTCGAAAAGATGTCGAAGTCCAAGAACAACGGCATCGACCCGCAGGGGCTGGTCGATCGCTACGGAGCCGACACCGTGCGGCTGTTCTCGATG
>CAYGPA010000625.1:0-2755 GCA_964351535.1 uncultured Planctomycetaceae bacterium | reverse complement strand
CGGCGCACCGCAGCCTGTTCCTGGGCGGCCCGGGTCGCTACGGCGAGGCGTTCGCTCCGCTGGCGGTGGGCGAACCGGGCGATGCGGCGGATTCGGGCGGAGCCGGCGCGTGAAGATCGTCCTCTTCGCCCCGCACCTCGCGCCGGAGTTCGAGGGCGGAACGGAGCTCGTGGCCCGCGCGCAGGCGCGCGAGCTCGCGCGGCGCGGGCACGACGTGAAGGTCGTCTGCGGCAGCGACGTGCCCGCTGCGCCCGACTCCGGGGCGCTCGCGCCCGAGCGCTTCGAGCTGGACGGCTTCCCGGTGGTCCGCCTGCGGCGCACGCCCGCGGAGTCCTACGACCTGCGCCTCGCCCGCCCGCGGCTCGCGCGGGCCTGCGCGGCCGAGGTCGCCGGCGCCGACCTCGCCCACGTGCACCACTGGTCCACGTTCTCGAGCGACCTCGTGCGCAGCCTCGCGATCCACGCGCCGACGGTCGTGACGCTTCACGACCACCTGGCCTCCTGCCCGCGCTTCTTCCGCGCGCCGCCGCGCGCGACGATCGTGTGCCCGCCGCGCGGCGAGTTCGCGCCCTGCGCGGCGTGCCTGCGGCCCGAGCTGCCCGACGGCGTCGACGCGGAGCAGGAGCTCGCCGAGCGCGCGCGGGACTTCGCGCTCGAGCTCGCCGCCGCCGCGCTCGTCGTCGCTCCGAGCGAGCACCACGCGGCGCGCTGCGCGGCGACGCTCGACCTCGGCGGGCGCGCGATCGAAGTCGTGCCCCACGGGTTCTGTCGCGAGCTCTTCCACCGCGCGCTCGCGCTGCCCGCGCCCTGGAGCGGTGACCGACCGCTGCGCGTGCTGCACTTCGGCAACCTCGGGGAGGCCAAGGGCACCGGCGACCTGGTCGCGGCGCTGCGCGACCTCCCGGCCGGGAGCGTCGAGCTCCTCCTCGCCGGCCGCGTGCTGGAGCCCGCGGACGAGGCGCGCTGGCGCGCGGCCGCCGGCCACCTGCCGCTGCGGGCCTTCGGGGGCTTCGACCACCTCGCGACGCTCGAGGGCGTGGCCGACCTCGCGGCCTTCCCGTCGCGGCTCGAGGAGAGCTACGGCCTGGTCGTCGACGAGGCCCTGGCCCTGGGGCTGCCTACGTGGGTCTCCGACCGCGGCGCGCCGGCTGAGCGCGTGGGGGACGCAGGAGCCGTCCTGCCGGCCGAGGACCCGACGGCCTGGCGCGGTGCCTTCGAGGCGCTGCTCGAAGACCCCGCGATCCTCGGCGCGCAGCGCGGTGCCATCGGCGCGACCCTCCACACGGCGGCCGAGGCCGCGGCGCAGCTCGAGTCGGCCTACGAGCGAGTGCTGGCCGCCAGGTCCTGACCCGCCCGATCGGGAAGTCCCGGCCGGGATTGCCGCCGGCGGCGTTGCGCCTTCGCCGCGGATTCGACCGAATAGCCGCGCGCGCGACCTGCGGCCGGCGCACCCCTCGACGTGAACGAGCTCTTCCCCCCCCTGCTGGACCCCGCCTCGCTCGGCGACCGCGTGCTGTGCATCGCGCCGCACCCCGACGACGAGGTGCTGGGCTGCGGCGGCGCCCTGGCGCTGCACGCGCGGCGCGGCCACACCGTGCGCGTCGTCGTAGCGAGCGACGGCGCGGCCGGGGGCGACGCCGCCGCGCGGCTCGAGGAGTCGCGGCGCGCGGCCGCGGAGCTCGGCGTCGCGGACGTGCGCTCGCTCGGCCTGCCGGACGGTCGCGTCGGCGCGGCCTGGGACCTCGTGCAGCGCCTGCAGGCCGAGCTCGAGGAGTTCGCGCCCGACGTGGTCTACGCACCCTCGCCCTTCGAGCATCACCCCGACCACCGCGCCGTGTCGGCGGCGGCGATGTCCGCGCTGGCCGGCGGGCCGCGGCGGCGCGTCCTGCTCTACGGCGTGAACGCGCCCGTGCCGCACGCGGCGCTGCTCGACACGACCTCGGCGTGGGACGCGAAGCGCGCGGCGCTGGCCTGCTTCGCCTCGCAGCTCGACGGCCAGGACCTGCTCGCGAAGGCCGAGGCCTGCGACCGCGCACGGACGGTGAACGTCGACGATCCGGCCGTCGTGCACGCCGAGGGGTTCACGGTCCTCGAGAGCGACCGCCTGCCGAGCTTCGAGGACCGCGCCCAGCGCCTCCTGGCCTGCCTGCAGCCCGCCGAGGCGCCGCGCGCGGTCGACGCGCCCGTGCTGGACCCGGACTTCGCACGCGACTCCGCCCGCGCGCGCGGGCTGCCGCGCACGACCGCGGTCGTCTCCACCTGGAACAAGCGCGACGACGTGCGCGCGAACCTCGAGGCCCTGCGCGCGCAGACGCTGCCCTTCGACGAGATCGTCGTCGTCGACAACTGCTCGAGCGACGGCACGGCCGACATGATCCGGGACGAGTTCCCGGACGTGCGCCTGATCGTCATGCCGCACTCGCGCTACGGCGCGTGCGAGACGTTCAACGTGGGCTTCGCGTCGAGCCGCACCGAGCTGACGGCGATCCTCGACGACGACATCGTCATGCCGCCGGAGTGGCTGGAGAAGACCACGCACCGCCTGCTGGCCGAGCCCGAGACGACCGCGATCCTCTCGACCAAGGTCGTCGAGCCGGGGACGCCCGAGAGCTACAGCAACTCGGACGCGGTGAATCGCGAGCGCTACATGAGCACGTTCCGCGGCTGCGCCAGCCTCGCGCGCACCGAGGCCCTGCGGCGCGCCGGCTACTACGACGAGCGCTTCTTCATCTACGGCAACGAGCGCGACCTGACC
>CAYGPA010000624.1:0-2773 GCA_964351535.1 uncultured Planctomycetaceae bacterium | reverse complement strand
GTGATCGCCTGCTCGATCGACTGCCGCGCGCGGAAGTTGCCGTTGAACATCTTGCTGTTCACGATCGACTGGATGAAGCCGCTGCAGCTCGCCTGGCCCTGGGACACGAGGTCGGAGAGCTGTTCGAACCAGGCCCGCGCCTCGGACCGCCAGGCCTCGTCGGAGACCGAGTAGGCGGCGGCCATGGCGTCGGTCATCCAGCCCTCGGCGCGGCCGAAGCCGAAGCCGCGACCCGGGTGCGAGGACACGAACTGAATGTCCTTGGCCATGCCCCAGCCGTCCATGTAGCCGGCCCCGCTGTTCGGGAGCGGCTGATACGACATCCGAGCGAGCTCGGCCGTCATCTTGATGTCGTCCTTCGACAGGGCGTCGTTGCCGAGCCAGATCAGGGTCTTCGGCGAGCGCGTGTAGCGGATGTGGTGCTGCAGGTCGATCGGGTGGAACGAGAGCAGGTTGCTCTCGTAGCCCGGCGCCAGACCGGAGTTCTGCACGTAGTTGCGCTGGTAGTTCGGCGTCGACGTCATCCCGAACGGGTCGTTGTTGCCGATGAGCGTCAGGTTGAAGGAGAACGGCACGTACTCGCCGTTCCCGTTGGACTGGGTCCACTGGGAGACCCGCGTCGCCGAGCCGTCCGCGTTGTACAGCACGGTCGGCTGGCGCGACGTGTACATCCGGTGCGTCATCTGCGCCAGGCGATAGCCGTGGTTGGACGCCGCGTACGCCGTGCGCAGTCCGTCGAACAGGTAGATCTCGCTGCCGCCGGTCATACCGCCGTAGGCCGAGCCCCACGGGTGCGCCCAGCCGAGCATGTTGTTGTCGACCGGGTAGGTTCCGGCTTGACCGGACTCGAGCACGTTGCGCGTCTGGTTGAACTTGCCGTTCAGCTGGCCGCGGACACTGTTCATGCCCAGGTGGCCGAGGTCGGGCAGGCGGTGGCGCTGCGGGAAGTAACGCGCCGTCTGCTGGTTCCACCACGACCAGAGCTCGGTGCCCGCGACGGTGCCGGGGCGGCAGAACGCGATGTCCTGCTGCTGCAGGAAGTGCTGGGCCTTGAAGTCCGCACCCTCCGGATACACCACCATGCGGCGGTGGAACTGCGCCTGCGACGGCATGACGTGCATCTTGCCGTCGTCGCGAGCCTTGACGATCGGGATCACGTTCCAGGACTGATGCGTCATCGGCGTGTCCGTCCCGAACATCGGGTCGATCACGTCGGCCGACGCCGTCCAGCCCTGGGGCACCCACAGCTCGACCGACTCGAAGTAGGTCAAGCCGAGCGGATCGTCGAGGCTGGTCGAGCTGTTCAGCCCGCTGTGTCCGTTGTGGATCCGCAGATCCAGGGACATCGACTCCTCGTTGCGCCAGGACGTGAAGTAGGCGTGCACGCCGAAGAGGTGCGACAGCGGCCCGGTCGGCGGACCGACCGCGGGCGCGCCGATCGGCTGCAGGACGTGGTAGGTCGCCAGCTGGACCGCGATGGGCCCGTCGCGCAGCGTGCGGAGCTGGTGGCTGCCGTAGTCCGCGCGCAGGTCGCGCGCGATGTCGGCGCCGTAGCGGTTGCCGAAGGCGTCGCGGGCGACGACCAGGATGCTGCCCGGATCGGACATCAGCGACAGCACGCCGCTGTCGACGATGGTCTTCGTGGGCGACTGCTGGATGTCGACGACCTGATAGGTGATCGGCGTACCCGCGGCGATCGCGTGGTCGCGGTGGACGCGAGCGAGCACCTCGACCACGTCCGCGCCCTTGCTCGTGTCGGGATACCAGGTGACGGCCTCGACCTGCGTGTAGGCCTCCGTGCCGTCCCAGTCGAGGATCGTCAGCGGAATGAGGCCGTCGTCGCGCGGGAAGGTGTCCGGCGGAACCGGGACCGTGGCGCGCACGATGAACGTCTTGCGGTCGGGAGCGTCGAGCTGGATCTCGGCGACGACCCGACCCGTTCCGCCCGCCGAGGGACCCGCGGTGCTGCTCAAGAGCCCTCCGCTGCCCCCGCCGCCGCCCGAGAAACATCCCGTGAGGGCGGTCGCGGCCGCGATGCCGAGCGCCCACAGGCCGCTCCGATTGAGGAGGGGCGTTCCCCCCCGACCCGTCTCCGTACGAAGACAGGCGTTGGCGCTCGATGCGCTCATGATCACACTCCCCTGATTGCTGGGCCGACCCGTGCGGGTGGCGTCTGGGGCGTCCGCGGTCCGAACGCCCGATCCCCAAAATTCCTCGCTGCTGATGTCGGAGGGGGGAGGGAGCGGTCTGAAGGTCGTTCGGAACTGGTGTCGGCGGCCGACCGGGCGCCGGGGCCCTGCGCCGGAGTCCGTAGACGTACGTCAACGCGTTGCCGACGGCGTACTTACGAGCGCGCGCCGACCCGCGAGATGCGTGGGTCGGCGCGCGGCGTTGCGCAAGGCTGACGAAGCGGGGCGTTCGGTGGAGCGGACGCTCAGTTCTGCTCGAACTTGACGTAGTCCAGCTCGACCGGCTGACCGTTGATCCCCTTGGAGGGGGCGGCGATCCAGCTCGCGAAGTGGCCCGGGCGCCGCTCGGGCTTCATCAGGGACTGCACGTACTGGCGGTCCTCGATCGTGGGCAGCCACTCCGCCTTGCGCGCCTCGTAGGGCGCGGCGTCGATCGGGTTGCCCTGCGGGTCGAAGGAGCCCTCCGAGTACATCCCGATCTGGCGGTGGAAGCGGCGGTGGGGGAGCGTGAAGCGGAAGTCGTTACCGGCCTTCTCGCAGACGCGGTTCCAGTAGTCGATGCCCCGCTGGCAGTCCTCGAGGTA
>CAYGPA010000623.1:0-2781 GCA_964351535.1 uncultured Planctomycetaceae bacterium | reverse complement strand
GGGGCGTGACGACGCGCACCCTGCGCAACTGGAAGCGGCTGGTCCCGGGCCCGCGAGGCCCGGGCCGGCCCCGCGCGTCGGCGGAGGAGGTCGCCGCGGCGATGGAGGCCGTGCGCGCCGAGCTCTTGCGCCAGGGCTGGTCCGCGGGCGAAGCGCCCCTGTGGCGCGCGCTCGGCGGCCGCCTCTCGCGGTATCGCGTGCGGCAGTGCCTGCGGGAGCTGAAGGCCGAGCGCAAGCGCTCCGCCCGCCAGCACGCCGAGGCTGCCCGCGTGAGCGTGCGCGTGCTGGGCCGCGACGCGGTCTGGGCCCTGGACGCCACGCACGTCGCCCGCGACGAGCAGGGCCGTGCCGTCCAGGCGGAGGTGCTGCGCGACCTCGCGTCGGGCCGCACCGTCGGCCTCTCGATCGGCCTGGCGGCCACCACGCGCGACGTGATCCGCCTCCTGCGCCACGCCGCCCGCGAGCGCGGCGGACTGCCGCTGGTGCTCGTGACCGACAACGGCGGGCCCTACAAGTCGCGCAGGCTCGCTCGCTGGCTCGCCCGCCACGGCGTCGTGCACCTGAAGACGCTGCCGCGCACCCCGCAGCACAACGCCGCCTGCGAGCACGGCCACGGCGAGCTGAAGGCCGACGCCGAGCTACCGCTGCGCCGCTGCCGCGCCGCGGCCCGCGTCGCCCTGGTGCGCCTGCTCGACAGCGCCACGCGCCTGGACGGCCACCGGCTGCGCGCCACCCGCGCCTGGCAGACCGCCGTCGAGGCCGACGCCGGGGCCCTCCCCTGGACGGTGCACGTGTCCCGCAATCGCTTCTACGCCACGGCCCATTGCCGGATCGTCCGGGCCGTGCTCCACTCGAACTCAGGTCGTGCTCGACGCCGCGCCGTGCGCAACGCCATCCTGCACGCCCTGGAGGACTTCAAGCTGATCACCATCACCCGAGGCGGCGTCCCTCGCCCGGCTCCATTTGCGGAAGATGTTTTGTGAGAAGCACACTCTATTGGCTGGCCGAGCGACTGAGCAAGGCCTACCCGCAGAAGGATGCGAGCGACTTTGAGCCCCAGACACATGTGGTTCGCATCTCGTTCAAGGGAACCGGACTCGACGTTGATGTTGCCCCCGTTCATTATGACGGTGCCCCAGAAGACCGGGGGTATCTGGTCGATCGACACTCTGGAAAGAGAGTCCTGACCAGCATCCCGCTTCACCTGGAGTTTATCCGCAAACGGAAGGATGCGCACGGGCGCCACTACGCTCAGGTGGCAAGACTCCTCAAGTGGTGGGTCAAGCAGCTGAAGCAAGCAGACACATCGTTCAGGATGAAGTCTTTCCTGACCGAGCTACTGCTCGCGCACATCGCTGACGGAGGAGCAGACCTTTCGGACTACCCTTCAGCCCTTGAGTCCTTCTACACGTTCGTGGTGACTTCCGGCTTGGAACAGCGGGTCGCGTTCAGGGACCACTACATTGCATCGAAGCTACCTCCGCCAACAGGCTCGGCGATCGAAGTCTTTGACCCTGTGAACCCCATCAACAACGTCGCAGATGGATACGGTGTTGCAGACCGAACCAAGATTGTGACCGCTGCAGAAGAAGCCCTGGATGCCCTGGCCGAGGCCCGGTACGCGCAAACGAAGGGGCGTGCCCTCGATTGCTGGCGACGCATCCTTGGTCCCGGATTCGGGAGATAGGCTTTGACGTACTCGTATACGCGTTCCGAAAGCTCAACTTTCACCATCGCCCATGCGCGCGAGCTCGCGTCAGGGGTCTCCGCAGACCTGCACCTTTGCGCCCGGTACTACGGCGGCCCTTCCGAAGTGAAGATCCGGGACTACCTCGAAGAGCTCGCCCAGACCCTCAAGGGCGGCTATGTCTCGGAGTATGAGTTCGGATTCAAAAGGAATGGGAAACGTGTTGTGTGCTTCCACTATACCGTCGACGAGCACGGCGTTCTCACAACTAACGACAGTCCCGGTAAGGTCTTCGCGCGTGCTGATGTGAAAGGTGCGAGCTTCTACAACTACATGTGGCGTACTCAGAAGTGGTGGGCGCTCACCCAGCCCGACCGCGATCGCATTGAAGCACGCCTTCCCTTCAAACGCACAAACGGCGCCGCCCCCGCTGATGGCAACGGATACTGGACGACGGATAAGAACTACCACTCGGGCGGCAAGTCCCTGAGCAGAAAGACATTTCGGCCCCTCTAGACATGCAGGATCTCTTCGACGACGTTATCGAATACCCCAACAGCGATGCTAAGGGTCAGTTTGAGCGGCTGGTCGGCCTCAACGACACGAAGGAGCGACTGCTGAAGGAGGCCGCTCTCTTGCTTGATCGAAGCCTCCTGGATGACTGGAGCCAACGGCACTACAAGAGGCGTATCGACTTGGTTGAGCGGTTTAGGGAACGCTCGCCGCTGTTCATCTTCGCTGGTGATGTCGGGACAGGAAAGACGGAGCTCGCAAAGTCCTTTGGAGACGGCGTTGCTCGCGCTCACGCACTTGGCGTGCAGCTCTATTCCTTGAGTCTCTCCGCACGGGGCACTGGCGCTGTCGGAGAAATGACCCGGCTCATTTCATCTGCATTTGCAGCAGTGAAAGAGCGCGCACAACGAGGTGCATCGCCGGCGCGCGAAGCGATCATCTTGCTGATCGACGAGGCGGATGCTCTCGTTCAGTCCCGCGAGTTTGCGCAGATGCACCACGAAGACCGCGCCGGTGTAAACGCCGTCATTCGGGGAGTCGACGATGTTGGGGCGAAAGAGCTTCCCGTGCTTGTCGTGATG
>CAYGPA010000622.1:0-2784 GCA_964351535.1 uncultured Planctomycetaceae bacterium | reverse complement strand
CTGCGGTGCCCGGGGCGCGACGCGCTCCGACGGGGTGCGCAGCGTTCGAGTGCGGCGCATCGAGTGCGGGAAGGCACTCGTGCGCGTGCGCCATCCCGACGACGCGGTGCCCCACTCGGCGACGGCCCAGAGCAAGTCGGGGCAGGCGGTGGAGGTCCGGCCGCTGGCGGACCCCACGGGGCTGCTGTCGCCCAGCGACCTACCGCTGCGGATCTACCTGCCGCCGGACTTCGAGGGAGCCGCCGGCGTGACGGCGACGCACGTGTCCAGCGGGCGCAGCGCGTCGACCCGCTCCGACCCCGGCGGGATCGCCGTCGTGCGTCTCGACCGTCCCGGCGCCTGGCGCATCGAAGCGCATGCGGCGCTCGCCGAGTCCCCTTCCAGCTGGACCGTCGCGACCGCGACCCTGACCTTCGAGGTGCGGCCGTGAGGAGTTCGTCGAGACCTCGGCGCGCGGTGCTCGCGGTCACCCTGCTCGTCGCCGCGCCGTTCGCGGCCGCGCAGACCTGGCAGGAGCTCGGGCCGGCGCCCATCCAGAGCGGTCAGTTCACCGGACGCATCTCCGCGGTCGCGTGCAGCGCCACCGACGCCGACCGCTACTACGTCGGCGGCGCGGACGGCGGCGTCTGGTCCACCGCGGACGGAGGCGCGACGTGGACACCGCTCACCGACCTGCAGTGCACGCTCTCGATCGGAGCGCTCGCGATCGACCCCGCGGACGACCAGGTGGTCTACGCCGGCACGGGAGAGGCGAACTACGCCAACCACAGCCGCTACGGCCTCGGAATCCTGAAGACGGTGGACGGCGGCGCGACGTGGGCGCACCTGGCCGAGGACGTGTTCGCGGGCCGCACGTTCTCGCGGATCGTCGTGGACCCCCTGAACGCGAACGTCCTCTACGCCGCCGTCGCCCGCGCGGGCGGATTCCCGGAGCTCGCCGCGGCGAAGGGGCACCCGGGGGCCACCGGACCGACCGGGGTGTTCAAGTCCGTCGACGCGGGCCTCACGTGGAGCCAGCTCGCGGGAGGCTTGCCGACGAACCTCGCGGCGACGGACCTGGCCCTCGACCCGCTGAACCCGCAGATCCTCTACGCGGCCGTCGGGCGCATCTTCGGAGCCCCCGGCAACGGGGTGTACAAGACGACGAACGGCGGCGCGACGTGGAGCAAGCTCGGCGGCGGCCTGCCGACCTCCGGCAACGGTCGCATCGGGCTCGCGATCGCGCCCAGCTCGCCCAACCGCGTGTACGCGCTGATCACCCATCCTTCGGGACCCACCGGGGGCGGAGCCTCGACCCGCGGTGCGTGGCGCACGGACGACGGCGGAGCCTCGTGGTCGCCCATCGCGGTCCCGAGCATCCAGTCGAGCTTCGGCTGGTACCTGGCCGTCGTGTCGGTGCGCCCCACCGATGCGAGCACGGCGATCTTCGGCGGCGTATCGCTGACGCGCACGAGCAACTCGGGAGCGTCCTTCACGACCATCACGCCTCCGCACGTCGACATGCACGCGGTCGCGTGGGACGCGGCGGGTCGCATGGTGGTGGGCGACGACGGCGGCGTTCATCGCTCGTCGAACCTGGGGGCGTCATGGACGTCGCTGAACTGCGGTCTGGGCACGATCCAGTTCTACGCCGGGCTCTCGACGCACCCGAGCAGCGCCGAGACGCTGCTCGGCGGCACCCAGGACAACGGGACGAACCTGCGCACCGCGCCCGGGCTCGCGTGGACCCAGGTCTTCGGAGGTGACGGAGGCTTCACGCAGATCGATCAGCAGAACCCGCTGCGCATGTTCGTCGAGTTCCAGGGCACCGGGAACCTGTTCGCGTCGAGCAACGGCGGCGCGAGCTTCTTCTCCTCCGCGACCGGGATCAACTTCTCGGACCGCAACGCGTTCCTGCCGCCGTTCCTGATCGACCCGGCGAACTCGAACCGCATGCTCTACGGCACGCAGCGCGTCTACGCGAGCGCGAACGCAGGCGCGAGCTGGACGGCGATCTCCGGCGATCTCTCGACCGGGACCGGAGCCATCCGGGCGCTGGCGCTGGCGCCTTCCGACACGAGCACCGTGTACGCGGCGACCAACGACGGCAACGTGCTGGTGTCGACCAACGGCGGCGCCGCGTTCCAGACGGTTCGCACGGGGCACCCGGGCTGGCCGCGGGTCACGCGCGAGCTCACCGTCGACCCCGCCGACGCGACGACCGCGTACCTGGCCACGGCGTTCTTCGGCACGGACCAGGTCCTGCGCACGCAGAACGGCGGCCTGACGTGGGTGGCGCTGGACGGCGACCTGCCCGACGTGCCGGTCAACGTCGTCGCGCTCGACACTTCGACCGGGCTTCGTGTGCTCTACGCCGGCACGGATCAGGGGCTCTGGATCTCGGCCAACGAAGGACGCAGCTGGAACCGCCACGGAACGGGGCTACCGAACGCCGTGGTGATCGACGTGCGCATCGACGTCCCGCGCGGGCGCGTGCTGGTCGCCACGCAGGGTCGCGGCTGCTGGAGCGCGCCGCTGGCAGGACCGGCGGGCGCGCGAAGTCCCGGCGCGAGCAGCAGCTTCGGTGCCGCGACGGTCGGCGGCGGGTAAGTCCTCGCGGGGCGAGCGGGGCGAGCCCGCGGGGCGACACCGCACACGCCGCGTCTCGCGGTGACCTCGGCAGCGGACGGATCGAATTCGCACAGGCCTTCCACGCGAGGTTCCGGAGCCCGTCGCCTCCTCAGGAAGAGCCCCCGCGTAACTCACGAGGTGCTAGCCTCTAGGGGGCACAGGACCTGCAGCCCT
>CAYGPA010000621.1:0-2785 GCA_964351535.1 uncultured Planctomycetaceae bacterium | reverse complement strand
CGGAGTTCGTGCGCCGCACGGGTGGTATCGCACGAAGCGAGGCCGACGGCAGCGGTGGCGGTGCTCGACGTGCGGCGCGACGTTCTCCTCCACGACGGGCACGGCTTACGCGCGCATCCAGGCAGCGCGACGCGAGTTCGACGCTGTTGTGGCGATGAGCGTTGAGGGCATGACGGTCTCGGCCATCGCGCGAGTCACGGGGCGGGCTTGGGTAACCGTCGCGTGAACCCCACCTGTTTGCAGCGCCGGCGGGCGGCGATGCTGATGGCATGGCATCACGAGATCAGAAGCGGCGGCAGATGGAGCGGCTCCTGGCGCGCCGGGAGCGGCAGGGGCTGACGTTTCGGGAGCTCTCGGAGGAGAGCGGGATCGCGGTGCCGACGCTGTCGTGGTGGGCGTCGAAGCTGCGGCGGGAGAGCGCGGAGCCCGAGGCACGGCTGGTGCCGGTCGAGGTCCTGGACGAGGGCGGTTCGGGGTCGGTCACGATCGAGCTGGGCTCGGGGCTGCGGCTGGTGGTGGAGCCGGGCTTCGACGCGGAGCAGCTGGCGCGCGTGGTGTCCGCGCTGAGCTCGGCGTGCTGAGTCTTCCGGGACAGCTGGCGATCTTCGCGTGCACGACGCCGGTGGACTTCCGCAAGCAGCACGACGGGCTCTTGGCGCTGGTGCGCCAGCAGCTGGAGCGGGATCCCTTCGACGGCTCGATCTTCGTCTTCTTCAACCGCCGCCGCGACCGGATCAAGCTCTTGCTGTGGGACCGCAACGGCTTCTGGCTCTTGTACAAGCGGCTGGAGCGCGGGACGTACGAGCGGCTTCGCGCGAGTGACTCGAACCGGCTGTCGCTGACGCGCGCGGAGCTGTCGATGCTGCTCGACGGAATCGCGCTCGAAAAGAGCAAGAAGCGCCGACACTTCGCCGATGTCCATCGTATCGATGGTCGTGCGCGCGAACCCCATGAGCCGGCGAACCGACGAGCTGCCCGATGACGTCGAAGAGCTGAAGGCGATCATCGCGGCGCAGCGTCACGTGATCGATTGCCTGCGCCGGATCGCCTTCGGCAAGAAGAGCGAGAAGCGCGTGCGCCCCTCCGGCCTCGGCGACGCGGCCGGCCAGGGCTACCTCTTCCACGCCGAGCTCCTGGCCGAGGCCGAGCGCACGGCCAAGGCCAAGCGCGTGCAGGGCGAGATCCTTCTCGATCCTCCCGCGCGCCCGACTCCGCGCAAGGGTCGCCGCAAGAGCTTTCCCGACCACCTGCCGCGCATCACGACGCGTTACGAGCTGGAGGACGAGGCCTGCATCTGCGAGCACTGCGGCGGCGCGCTGCACGAGATCGGCGAGGAGAAGACCCGCGAGCTCGAGCGCCTGGAGACGGCCGTCGTGCACGAGATCCGCCGCGCGAAGTACGCCTGTCGCCAGTGCGAGGAGGGCGTCACGACGGCTCCGGGCCCCGACCGGGTGATCGAGAAGGGCCTGCTGGGCCCGGGCTTCCTGGCGCACGTGGCGGTGGAGCGCTTCGGCCAGCACCTGCCCTACAACCGGCTCGAGAAGAAGTACGCCTCGGAGGGCCTGGCGCTCTCTCGCAGCGTGCTCGAACGCTCGATGAAGACGCTGGCGGAGATCCTGCGGCCGATTCGCGAGCAGCTCTTGCGCGAGATCCTCGCCGCACCGGAGCTCTTCACCGACGACACGCCGGTGACGATCGCCCAGCCGCGGGCCGGTCCAGGCTCGAAGCAGGGCAGGGTGTGGATCTACCTCGACCGCGAGGGCCGCCACGCCTACGACTTCACCGATTCGCGCAAGCGCGACGGTCCGCTGGCGATCCTGGGCGGGTACACGGGAGCGATCCACGCCGACGCCTATCCCGGCTACGACCAGCTCTTCCTGCCCGAGGGCGCGACTGAGGTCGCGTGCTGGGCGCACGCGCGCCGCAAGTTCGTCGAGGCCGAGACGAGCGAGCCGGAGCTCGCGAAGGAGGCCGTCGAGCGCATCCACGAGCTGTATGCCGTCGAACGCGCGGCGAAGGAGCTCTCCGATGACGAGCGTCGCGAGCTGCGGCAACGGCACTCGGTGCCGATCACCGACGAGCTCTTCGCGTGGATGGCCGCCACGCAGACCGCGGTGCTGCCCAAGAGTCCGATGGGCCAGGCGCTCGGCTACGCCCTCAAGCTCGAGCGGGCGCTGCGCCGCTACCTCGCCAACGGCCGGCTCTCGATCGACAACAACGCCGCCGAACGCGCCTTGCGAGCCGTCGCCGTCGGCCGCAAGAACTGGCTCTTCTTCCAGACCGAGGGCGGCGGAGACACGGCCGTGGTCCTCCTGAGTCTCGTGATGACGGCGAAGGCCCTCGGCATCGACCCCCGCCTCTACCTGCGCGACGTCATGCTGCGCATCGCCCGCGAGACCGACGTCTCCAAGCTGACCCCCCACGGCTGGCGCGACCACTTCCAGGCCGAAGTCGAGCAGGAACGCCAGGCCGCGCTCGCGCACCTCGCAGGCTCGTAGCCACTCCGCGATCGGGATCCTCGCCGCGCGCCGTCACCGTGGGCGTCACGCGACAGTTACCGGTGGGCCGCAAGAACTGGCTCTTCTTCCAGACCGAGGGCGGCGGCGATACGGCGGTCGTGCTCTTGAGCCTCGTCATGACGGCCAAGGGAATCGGCATCGACCCACGCACCTACCTGCGGGACGTGATGCTGCGCATCGCGCACGAGACCGACGTCGCCAAGCTCACGCCGCACGGCTGGCGAGAGCACTTCCAGGCCGAGGTCGAAGACGAGCGCGACGCGGCG
>CAYGPA010000620.1:0-2796 GCA_964351535.1 uncultured Planctomycetaceae bacterium | reverse complement strand
GATCACCTCGTCGCGCCGCCGCCAGCAGAAGTCGAGGTCGATGTCGGGCCGGTCGCGCCGCGCGGGGTTCAGGAAGCGCTCGAAGGGCAGGCGGTAGCGCAGCGGGTCCGCGTCGGTCAGCCCCATGCAGTACGACACGAGGCTGTCGGCGGCCGAGCCGCGCCCGACGCTCGGGATCTTCTCCGCCCGCGCGAACTCGGCGATGCGGTTTACGAGCAGGAAGTAGGGCGCGAAGCCGAGCTCCTCGATCGACGACAGCTCGTAGTCGAGCCGCCGCACCACTTCGGGCCGCAGCGGCCGGTAGCGCCGGCGCGCGCCGTCGAAGGCGATCGAGCACAGGCGCGAGTAGGCGGTCTCGCCCGGCTCGAGCTCGACGTCGGGGAAGAGCACACGGTCGAGGGGCGGAACGTGGTCGCAGGCCTGCGCGACGAGCCAGGTGCGCGCCACGGGCGCCGGCGCGTCGCGCAGCTCGGCGGGCAGCTCCTCGGGGTCGACGGGCCACGGCCCGGGCACGTCGGGCAGCTCGGCGAAGAGCGCGGAGAGCTCGTGCAGCGACGGCAGGTGCGCGGGCTCGGGCGCGACCCACTCCTGCGGCAGGTCGCACAGCAGCGCGTTGTGCTTGATGGCCGTGCGCACGCGGTGGTCCCGCACGCCGCCCGGCAGCGCGTGGTACACGTCGGGCACCGCCACGATCGCGACCCCGACCGAGCGCGCGGCCGCGACGAGTTCGAGCGCCGCCACCGCCCGCGAGGGCGGCGGCGTCTTCGCCCCCGCGTCCGCGGGGGCGTCCGGCTCCCCGGGATCTCTGCCCGAATCCTCCCGCGGCTCGAACCGCGGAGCCTCTCCGCCCGCGTTCTCGTGCACGCCGAACCGTCGAGCCTCTCCGGATGCGATCCGCTGCGGAACTCTGCCCGCGTCCTCCGGAGCACCGGGGCGCACGGAATCTCGGCTCTCGGCGGGGCGCGGGGAAACTCTGCCCGAATCGAGTGGCGCGCGCCTGCCCGAAACTCTGCCCGTGCGCGCGTCGAGCGCCGCGGGCGACACGGCGACCAGCAGCCGGCGCGCGGGCACGCGCCCGAACAGCCGCAGCAGGAGCCGCGGGTGGTCGACGAGGTAGATCAATCCGCGCTGGTGGCGGACGGCGGCCTCGACCAGGTCGAAGTCCTCCGCGCCGGTCGGCTCGGCGCCGACCTCGCCGGGATCGCAGCCCAGGTGCCGCGCCGAGACCAGCCGGCAGAGGTTGCCGTAGCCCTCCGCGTCCGCGACGAGCGCGACGATCCGACCGGGCTCGCCGGAGGGGTCGGAGATCTCCGCCGCGACGATCGGCCGCACGGCCTCGGCAGAACTCTGCCCGCGAGGCCGAGTCGTTTCGGGCAGAGATCTCGATTCGGGCAGAGATCCGATCTCGGGGCCGGGCTCGGACTCAGGCTCGGACCCGGGCGACTCGGTCGAGCCGTCGAACGGGCGTGGGGGAGCGTCGTTCGGATCGGGGGCGCCCTGCCGCTGCGCCGCTCGCAGGAAGTCGACCAGCCCGCAGAGCGTGTCGACGTCGGCCAGCGCCAGGGCCGGCAAACCGAGCTGCCGCGCCCGCTCGAGCAGCTCGCGCGGCCCGTCGACGCCTGTGAGGAGAGAGTGGTGCCCGTGCACCCGCAGGGGGACGTACATGCCTGGATCCCACCCGGTGGAGCCGCGCTTCTCCCCGGGCACCGGGATACTAACAAATGCCTAACCCGTGGAAGGGGAACGCCCTAGGGGGTCTGGGGCAAAGCTTCTCGTTGGGAATGAATCGGACTTAGTCCGATAGACTAAGTGCATGGAGATGGTGAACACCCACGAAGCCAAGACCCACCTCTCGCAACTCCTCGAGCGAGTCGCGAGGGGTGAGGAGATCGTCATCGCGAGGGCCGGGAAACCCATCGCGCGCCTGGTCCGCTTCCAGAGCGACGATCGCGATCGCATGGGCGGCCAGTGGAAGGGTCTGGTGCGCATCGGCGACGACTTCGACGACCCGCTCCCCGGAGAGATCGCCGGACCGTTCGAGGCATCTTCGTGACGGCGGGCTACCTGCTCGACACGCACGCTTTGCTGTGGTGGCTCTCCGAGCCCTCGAAGCTCTCCGCGGAAGCACGGGAAGCCATCACGCGGGGATCGAACACCGTCTACCTGAGCTCGGCGGCCGTGTGGGAGATGGCGATCAAGAAGACCCTCGGCCGCCTGGACTTCCCGGGGAACCTCGAGGAAGTGCTGCGCAAGGATCGCATCGAGGCTTTGCCCATCACGGTTCCGCACGCACTGGCCGTCGCCGATCTCCCGCTTCACCACCAGGACCCCTTCGACCGCATGCAGATCGCCCAGGCGCGCCTGGAGCACCTCGTCCTGATCACCCGCGACCCGAAGATCGCCGAATACGATGTCGAGGTGCTGGTCGCCTAGAGGACTCGACGGCCGAAACGGGTCGGAAGAGAGCGAGATCCGTACGTGCAGGTCGCGATCGTCGCCTCTTGCTTGTGGGGTTTGTCGAGCCGCGGATCGTTCCTCGCGATGGTTCTGGTAGCCGTTGCCGTCGTCACTGGTTCAGCGACGGCGTGCGCAGGCGGAAGCCGTCGCGGGTGACGGGGTGGGTCTCGGCGAGGGGCCAGGTCGAGCCGCGCAGGAGGCGGCCGAAGCCGTGGCGGTCGCGCAGCTCGTCGAGGGCGCGGTCGAGGCGGCGCTGGCGGTCGGCGCGGCTGCCGGGCGGGCCGGCGGCCCCCGGAGTCCCGGGACCGGGCGCGGACGGCGCCGCCGCGGCGCGGTCCT
>CAYGPA010000619.1:1146-2804 GCA_964351535.1 uncultured Planctomycetaceae bacterium | reverse complement strand
CGCGCGGAACGCTTGTCCCACCTGCGTGACACGGCTCCCCAGCCGAGCGGTGCGCGCAGCGTTCCGGCGCGCTCGGTACGGAACTTGAGAGGGCGGTGAACATGCTGACCCTCGCCGCGGTCCTGTTCGCCACGCCCACGTTCGCCGCTTCGCCCGTCGAGAGCCGAGCGAGGACCTTCATGCAGATCGATGCCCTGCTGGAGGAAGGCCGCGGGGAACGTGCGCTCGAGCTCTACTTCGACATGGGGCGACAGGCGCCCACGCCGACGTCCTTCTACGCCCACAGGTTTGCCAGCTCCGGGTTCTTCGCAGCCGCCGAGGAGATCCTCGGGCGGGAGGCCTCGGCCGACCCCGGCCTCTCGCGGAACCTCATGGCGTCGGACATTCGCGTCGAGCTCGACATCCTGGCCGGCCGCTACGAGCAAGACCCTCGGCCCTGTGATCCGTTCGTGGATCCCCGCAAGGCGGCGCGCATCCTCGACCACCTCGGCCGCAGCGAGGAGGCTCTCGAGCTCCTGCGCGAGTTCTACTGGGCGCGCGAGGCACCGCAGCGTGAGTTGCGCGAGGAGCAGCAGTGGCTGCTGCTTTCCGCGGGACGGTTCCACGAGGCTGCCGAACTCCGATCCCCTCGTGAAGGCATCGAAGAGTCCGGCCCAGGATGGGGTGGCTGCGCTCTGGGTTCCCAGGCCCTCCCCGACCACCGACAGATTGCGCAACGTGAAGCATTGCTGCTCTTGTGCGACGAGCGGTACGAGCGCGCCCGCCGAACCGTCGCAGGACTCGGACTGCAGGAGGGCTTGTTGGCGCTCGCCCTGCAAGATCCGGAACGGTGCGCTCGGATCGTCCGGAGCTTGGTCAGGCTCCGACCGGAAGGACTCCCGCCTCTGAGCTGGATGGAGAACCGCCGCTTGCCCGAACTCGTCCCCGTCGACGCCCAGACCGCCTGGTTGATCTACACAGGGCAACGCGGAGCGATGCCGGGGCAGTCTCCTTCGCGAGGCCTGAGGCTCGTCGGCCTCGCACACCTGCTCGACGATCCCGAGGCCGAGTCGTTTGCGGCCGAGGCACTCGGAGGACCCGACGAGGCATGCGCGCTCGCGCTGCTCGCGCTTCAGCACGCCGACGGAGTCCTCGAACAGCTCGAGCGCCGCATCCGCGACGCCTTCCTCGACCGCGACCCGGCGCGGCGCGAGGAGCTCTACCGCATCGTCACGCTGCACGGGACGCCCGCGGCCTACGCGCTGCTGCGCACGCTGGCCAACGACGCCGACGCGGACCTCGCGCGCGAGATCCGCGTCGCGATGTGGCGCGACCCGCCGTGGAAGCGCACGAGCTGGGCCGACGACTTCCTCCCGACGCCTCGCTGACCATGCTCTTCCTCGCACGGATCGGTTTCGCCCTCGCGCTCGGCTCGCCGGCCGGGGGCCCGGCCCAGGAACCTCTCTTGCCGCTCCGTCAGGCGTCCGAGCTGCTCGCCGAACACCGGGTGGAGGAGGCGCTGCGGATCCTGCGCGGCGAACTCGAGCTCCTGCGCGTCGAGGGGACGACTTGCGACCCGCGGGCCTGGACACGGATCGGCCACGAGCTCGAGGCCCGCGACGCGGAGGAGGCTGCGCGCGAGATCTGGCTAGAGGTCGTCGCGCGCGTCGGGGACGACG
>CAYGPA010000619.1:0-1136 GCA_964351535.1 uncultured Planctomycetaceae bacterium | reverse complement strand
ATCAGCTCGCGCGCCGCGGCGCGACCGAGGCCGCGCTGCGCCGCTATCGCGCGCTCGCGGGGACCTGGCCCGAGGATCGGGTCGTCGCGCGGAGACTCGCCGGCCTCCTGTGGCACGTCGGCCGACGCGACGAGGCGATCGAGGTCGGGTCTCGCATCGCCGCTGCATCGCGCGGTTGTGCACCGCACGACGAGCTCGTCGTCCGTCTCGCCCGCCTCGGACGCTGGGAGGAAGCGCTCGCGAACTGGTCCTCATCCGTCGGGGAGCAGAGTCGTCCGAGCTGCCTGGGCCGGAACTACCCCTCCGTGAGGTCCCGGCGAACGGCGGCGCGCATCCTCGTCGGTCTCGGCCGCGGCCTCGAGTCGTGGGAGGTCGTGCGCACGCGCGCGCCGCGCTACGAGGACTGGGAGATCTGGGTCGAGTCGTGGCTCGCCGAGGGTCGCGAGGACGTCGTGTGGCGGGCCGTCGCGAGCGGCGCGAGCTCCTTCGCGGCTCAGCAGCACCATCCGGCGGCGATCGCGATGCGCCTGCGGCGCCTGCGCGCAGCGGGAGACGCTGCCGGGTTGTGGGACGTGTTCCGCGATCGGTTCCAGTCCGAAGAGGTCCGGCTCGCCGCGCTGCGGCAGCTCGCGTCGCTCGCGGGCGCGGCGGAGTTCCTGCTCGAGAGGACCTGCACCCCGCAGCCCTGGCCCGCGCTGGCGGCCCTCGCGAGCCTGGGGGACGAGGCCGTGGTCGCACGGATCGACGCCCTGGTCGAGCGGGCCACGAACGTGCAGCGCGGTCGACTGTTCTACCTGCTCGCCGTGCGGGGCTCGCCGAGCGCGTACGCCGCGCTGGGGCGCTGGGCCCTGCACGCGGAGTTCGGGAGCGAGGCGCGCGCGGTGCTGCGCTCGCACCCACCCCATGAAGAAGCCGAGCTACGGCTCCAGAAGCTGCAGACGCCATGATCCTCCACGCCGCGTGCCTCCTGCTCGGCGGCCTCGCGATCGGCGGACAGGCTCCCGACTCGATCGCGGCCACGCTCGACCGTCAGTTCGACCACATCGCCGTCACCAACCTGCTGCGGGACTGCCGGGTCGACGAGGCCTGGCAGCGCGTGTCGCGCAGTCCGGAGCATCCCGAGTCGGAGCCCTATC
>CAYGPA010000618.1:0-2808 GCA_964351535.1 uncultured Planctomycetaceae bacterium | reverse complement strand
GGCTTCGCGATCCCGCTCTTCCGCCAGACGAGCCCCCAGGTGTCGTCGTCGAAGACCTCGGTGTCGAACACCTCGTTCACGCCCTCGATGGGCACGCCGGACTGGTCGTAGCGCGTCGAGCGCGTGGAGAGCTCGGCGACGTGGGCTCCCTCGGCGCGGAATGTGCCCGTGCAGGGCTCGCCGCCGCGGCGCCAGGCGAGGAAGTCGTCGTACAGGGCGGCCTTCGAGTAGTAGGTCACGTCCTGCACGAGCACCGCGCGGCCGCGGCGGTCGACCGGGAACGACAGCCGCGGGATCCGCGTGTAGCGCGTGCCGTCCGGTGCCGTCGCCTCCAAGCGCGGAACGGTGTTGATCTCCATCGCGCCGCCGCCCATGACGCCGGGTCGCGCGTCGAGGCCGCGCCCGTGGAGGAACGGCTCGTCGAACAGCCGCGCGATCTTGCTCCAGGTCTCGGGGATGTAGTACGCGATGGGCCCCTTGAAGTTCTCGGTCGCCACGAAGCAGGTCCAGGCCTGCTCCCCGGTGGGCTCGCGCCCCGTGGCCGGGTCCGCGGGCACCGCGTCGGTGAACGGGAGCGCCATGTAGGTGTAGCCCATGAACTTCCCGCGCGGCTCACCCTCGAACGGCATCGCGTCCGGCGGGATCAAGATCCGGTTGGAGAGCTGGGCGATGCCGAGGCGCTCGTCCGGCAGCGCCTCGGTGTCGTAGAAGAACGACCAGCCCGGCGAGCCGACCTCGTAGTCGTAGCACTGCGGCGTCGCGTTCATGCTGAACTTGGGCGGCCCGTAGCGGAAGCGGTTCCCCCGCCAGTATCCGAGGCCGCCCTCGACCGTCTGGAACACGCTGCTCCAGGTCGGCCCGCGCTCCTGCCAGGTCCGCGCGAGCGTGCCCGCGGGCGCCAGCGGCGTGTCCTGGTTGTCGGAGTTGTCGGGCAGGATCCACGCCCCCGCGAGCCCGATCTGGAAGTCCGCGAGCGGCTCGTCGACCAGCGGCCACACCGCCGAGTAGAAGCCCATGCCAAAGGCGTGTTCGGACTTGTCCGGGGGTGGCGAAGCCTGGTAACCGATGTAGCCGTGGAGGCCCTGGGCGAACGCGGCGGGAGCGAGCGCGAGCGAGAGGAGGAGGCGGAAGAGCATCCCGTGAGGGTAGCTCCGGAGCGTGGCGTCGACGATGTGCGCCCCGCTGGGCGGCTCGATCGCAGGCTCGCCGCCCAGCTTCTCTGCCTGGGACTCGCGGCGGCGTGTGCGACCCCTCGAGCCGCGGAGCCCGAGCCCCGCCCGCCGAACGTCGTGATCGTCTTCGCCGACGACCAGGGCTACGCGGACGTGGGGTGCTACGGGTCCGAGGGCATCCCGACGCCGCACCTGGACCGCCTGGCGGCCGAGGGCGTGCGCTTCACCGACTTCCTCGTCTCGCAGGCGGTCTGCAGCGCCTCGCGCGCATCGCTCCTGACGGGCTGCTACGCGGAGCGCGTCGGCATCCAGGGGGCGCTCGATTCGCGCGCCCGCATCGGCTTGAACCCCGCGGAGGAGACGCTCGCGGAGCTCCTGCGCGCGCGCGGCTACGCGACGGGCATCTTCGGGAAGTGGCACCTGGGGCACCACCAGCCCTTCCTCCCGCTGCAGCACGGCTTCGACGAGTACTTCGGGCTGCCGTACTCGAACGACATGTGGCCGGTGGGGTACGACGGCGAGCCGGCGGGGGAGGAGGCTGCCTTCAAGGCTCGCCACCCGACGCTGCGCCTGATCGAGGGCAACGAGGCCGGCGAGGCGGTGCGCACGCTCGCGGACCAGGCGCGCCTGACGGAGAGGTACACCGAGCGCGCGGTGCGCTTCATCGAGCGCAACCGGGAGCGCCCCTTCTTCCTCTACCTGCCGCACTCCATGCCCCACGTTCCGCTCGGCGTCTCCGAGCCGTTCCGCGGAGTGAGCGAGCAGGGTCCCTACGGCGACGTGATCGCCGAGATCGACGCGTCGCTCGGGCGCATCCTCGCGGCGCTGGACGAGAACGGGCTGCGCGACGACACGCTCGTCGTCTACACGAGCGACAACGGTCCCTGGCTCAACTTCGGGGACCACGCCGGCTCGGCCGACCCGCTGCGCGAGGGCAAGGGCGCGATGTGGGAGGGCGGTGCGCGCGTGCCGTGCATCGTGCGCTGGCCGGGCCGCGTCCCGCCGGGCCGGGTCTGCGATCGGCTCGCCGCGACGATCGATCTCCTGCCGACGATCGCGTCCCTGACCGGTGCCGCGCTGCCCGAGAAGACGATCGACGGCGTGGACGTGACCGCGCTGCTCGAAGGCCGCGAAGGCGTCGCGCCGCGCAGGAACTTCTTCTACTACTACGGCGCCCGCCTGGTCGCGGTCCGCCGGGACGCGTGGAAGCTCGTGTTTCCGCACGAGTACCGCTCCTACGAGGGAGTCGAGCCCGGTCGGAACGGTCACCCGGGTCCCTACGCCCGGGGGAAGAGCGGTCTGGAGCTCTACGACCTGGCGGCCGACCTCGGCGAGACGACCGACGTATCCGATCGGCATCCGGAGATCGTGCGCGAGCTCGAGGAGCTCGCCGACCGCGCCCGCGCGGAGCTCGGGGATCGGTTGCGGGGCGTTCGCGGAGCGGGCGTGCGTCCGCCGGGGCGCCTCGCGCCGGGCAGGCCCTCGCCGGTGCGGCACCTGGCCGTGGGCCAGCGCGTGGCGCTCGCGCACGAACCCGACGAGAAGTACGTCGGCGGAGGCGCCGCGGGGCTGGTCGACGGCGTGCTGGGGTCGGAGGACTTCACCGACGGGAAGTGGCTCGGATTCCAGGGCGTCG
>CAYGPA010000617.1:0-2826 GCA_964351535.1 uncultured Planctomycetaceae bacterium | reverse complement strand
CCCGCTACCCTGGCGCCCATGGCCGAGCCGCCCCGCGATCCGAGCGACGTCGTCGACTACCACCGGGCGACCGTGCACCACTTGCAGCGCTTCGCGCGCGGGCCTCACGGTCTGGACTGGGAGCAGCAGCCGGATCCGTTCCGGCGCTACGAGGGGGCCGAGCTCGTGGCGCTCGAGCGCGAGCCCGTCGTCGCCGGGCCGGAGCCGGGCTACGAGGCCGCGTTCCGGCGCGAGCCCGCCGCCGTCGGACTGGACGGGGCCTTCGTCGCGCGCCTGCTGCGCGACTCGCTCGCCGTGTCGGCCTGGAAGCGCTACGGGGAGACCACCTGGGCGCTGCGCGTGAACCCCTCGAGCGGGAACCTGCACCCGACGGAGGCCTACGTGGTCGCGGGCGCGGTTCCCGGGCTGTGGGACGAGCCGACCGTCGCGCACTACGCGCCGCGCGAGCACGCGCTCGAGGTGCGCGCGCGCATCCCCGCGGAGCTGTGGACGCGGCTCGCGCGCGGGTTCGCTCCGGGAACGATCTTCGTGGGCTTCACGTCGATCCACTGGCGCGAGTCGTGGAAGTACGGCGAGCGCGCCTTTCGCTACTGCCAGCACGACGTCGGGCACGCGGTGGCGGCCGTGTCGCTCGCGGCGGCGGGGATGGGCTGGCGCGCGCGTGTGCTCGACGAGCCCGGGACCGCGGAGCTCGCGGCGCTGCTGGGCGTTCGCGCGGGATCCGCTGCGCCCGGCCGCGGCGACGCGGAGCCCGAGGAGCCCGACCTGCTGCTCGCGCTCGCGCCCGCGGAGCTCCCGACGCCCGCCCTCGAGCACGCGGCCTTCGAGGAGTGTGCGCGGCTCGCCTGGCGCGGCTCCCCGAACGTGCTGAGCCGCGAGCGCGTGGACTGGGAGCTCGTCGAGGTCGCGGCGCGGGCCTCGCGGGCGCCCTGGAGAACGTCGGGCGCCCAGGAGGAACGCGCCTGGACCGGCGCGCCGGTCCAGGCGGTCGACGCGCTCGAGTGGGGGACCGCAAAGGGCCCCGTCGCGCTGCGCGACGTGATCCAGCGGCGCCGCAGCTGCCAGGCGCTGGACGGCCGCACCGGGCTCGCGGCCGAGGCGCTCTTCAAGGTGCTGGGCAAGACGCTGGCGGCTCCGGGGCGCCCGCCGTTCGACGCGCTGCCGTGGCGCCCGCGCGTCGACCTCGTCGTGTACGTGCACCGCGTGGCCGACGTCGAGCCCGGTCTGTACCTGCTCGCGCGCGACCCCGCGCGCGTGCCGGGGCTCCGCGCGGCGCTGGACCCCGAGTTCGCCTGGACGAAGGCGAGCGGAGCTCCGGCCGAGCTGCCGCTCTACCTGCTGAAGACCGGCGACGTGCGCGCGCTCGCGCGCCAGGCCTCCTGCCACCAGGACATCGCCGCCGACGGCGCCTTCGCGGTCGCCATGCTCGCGGAGTTCCTGCCGACGCTGCGCGCGCACGGGCCCGCGGCCTACCGCTGGCTGCACTGGGAGGCGGGCGCGATCGGGCAAGTGCTCTACCTCGAGGCCGAGGCGCTCGTCCTGCGCGGCACGGGCATCGGCTGCTTCTTCGACGACGCCGTCCACGTCCGACTCGGCCTGGCGGACGGCGAGTTCCAGGACCTGTACCACTTCACGCTGGGCGGCCCCGTGACCGACGAACGGCTCACGACGCTGCCCGCCTACCCGCCGCCCGGACCCGCAACCGATCCGGAGACCGCATGAAGTCGCTGACGAAGTACCTGACCTTCCACGTGCCGGCGCGCATGGGCTTCGTGAACATCACCGCGGACGTCGAGGCGGCGGTGGAGGAGAGCGGCGTGCGCGAGGGGCTCTGCCTCGTCAACGCCATGCACATCACCGCCAGCGTGTTCATCAACGACGACGAGCCCGGTCTGCACGAGGACTACGCGCGCTGGCTCGAGCACCTCGCGCCGTTCGACGCCAGCCCCGAGCGCTACCACCACAACCGCACGGGCGAGGACAACGGCGACGCCCACCACAAGCGCCAGATCATGGGCCGCGAGGTCGTCGTGGCCATCACCGACGGCCGCCTGGACTTCGGGACCTGGGAGCGGATCTTCTACGGGGAGTTCGACGGGCGCCGCTCGAAGCGCGTCCTCGTGAAGATCCTCGGCGAGTGATGCGGGCCGCACGGGTCTTCGACCGGCGTTGGGATCGGCTCGCCAGAGTTTCAAGGGGGTATCAAGGCGCCTCCCGATTCTGGTCTGAACTCGCTCCGGAACGGGGGCTATCGGAAGTTCGACGCGAAATCCCGGAACCCCGGCACCCCTTGGGCTCGTCCAGAGAGGGCTTGGCGGGCCCGCACGTTCTTCGTGTTTCGTGAGGAGAGAACCGACCGACCACCTCTGGGCCCGCCAAGTCTCCCCACCCGGCCCCGATCCTCGAGGCGGTCCTGAGTTCGCCAGAGCGGGGCCTTCGCCCAGGCGGCGAGTTCCCCGAAGCCGTGGCCCAAGGCGCACAGCCCGGGTACGCGCGCGGGGGCGGCGCGATTCGATGGACGCGCGCAATCCGGGCGCTAACCTAGAGCCCTCTGAAACCGCCCGATCCCCGGCCCCGGGGGGGCGTGACGCCGCGGGAGCTCCGAGCCCGCACCCCCCTAGGAATCGACTCCACAGGAGAGCAAGCCGTGTCTGAACTCAAGGGAACCAAGACGCACGAGAACCTGAAGGCCGCCTTCGCCGGCGAGTCGCAGGCCAACCGCCGGGACCTGTACTTCGCCAAGCTGGCGGACGTCGAGGGGTACCCCGAGGTCGCCGGCAACTTCCGCGACACCGCCGAGGGCGAGACCGGCCACGCGCACGGCCA
>CAYGPA010000616.1:0-2827 GCA_964351535.1 uncultured Planctomycetaceae bacterium | reverse complement strand
CGGCGCGAAGACACGTGCGCTCCGGTCGGCGCCTCGCGACGGCTAGAATCTGCGCCGCATGATCGTCCTGTTCATTCTTCTGGTCCTGGCTGCCGTCGCGGGGCTCGGATACTGGGGCTGGAAGGCCGAGCAGGAGCGCCGGAGGAAGTTCGAGGAGTGGGCGCGGCGCCGAGGGTGGAGCTACTCGCACGAGCGTGACCGCGCGATGTACCAGCGCTTCGCCTTCCTGAACCGCCTGCGGCAGGGCAGCGATCGGTACACCTTCGACGTGCTCGAGGGCACGTGGGAGGGGCGAACGGCGCAGGCCTTCAGTTTCCACTTCTCCACGACCAGCTCGAACGGCAAGACGACGCAGACACACCACCACTACCTCGGAGTCGTGATGATCCGCATCGAGCGCGCGTTCCCCGAGGTCGCGGTCCATCCCGAGTCCTTCCTGCACCGGTTCGGGCAGGCCTTCGGCCGCGGGGACATCGACTTCGAGTCCGCGGAGTTCTCGCGCCGGTTCGAGGTGCGCAGCAAGGACAAGAAGCTCGCCTACGACTTTTGCAACAGCGGGATGATCGAGTATCTCCTGCAGCGCCCGCGCACCGCGCTCGAGCTGGAGGCGAACGTCCTCGCGGTGTTCCAGAACGGCCGCCTGGGGGCCGAGGACCTCGAGCCGCACCTGAGCCACCTCGCGGCGATCCGCGATCGCATGCCCGACTACCTGTTCCGCGACTGAATTCCTGGAGTCTCGCCCATGATCTTCCTGCTCGTTCCGCTCGGTCTGCTCGTCCTCGCGGCCATCGCCGCGATCGGGCTCTACAACGGCCTGGTCTCGATCCGCAACCAGTGCGACGAGGCCTGGTCCAACGTCGACACGGAGTTGAAGCGGCGCTACGACCTGATCCCGAACCTGATCAACACGGTGAAGGGCTACGCCAAGCACGAGCGCGAGCTGCTCGAGCAAGTCACCGCGATGCGCGAGAAGGCCGCGGGCAACCACGGGTCGATGGAGTCGCAGGCGAGAGACGAGGTCCAGCTGCAGCGCAGCCTGGGCCAGCTCATGGTGCGCCTGGAGAACTACCCGGAGCTGAAGGCCAGCGCGAACTTCCTCGAGCTGCAGCAAGAGCTCGCGAACACCGAGAACCGCATCCAGGCCGCCCTGCGCTTCTTCAACGGGAACGTGCGGGACAACAACAACCGCGTGCAGCAGTTCCCGTCCAACGTGGTCGCCGGGATGTTCGGATTCACGGTCCGGGAGTTCTTCGAGCTGGAGGAGCCGGCCGCGCGCGTGGCGCCGAAGGTCGAGTTCTGACCTGACGGGGTCCCGTGCGGTGCGAGGGGGGCATTGATCTCAACTCGACGCGGGCTTGACGGGATCCTGACAATCGACCTCTACCGTCCGCGCCCAGCAGTCTGAGGCTGGAGCGAACTTGGTCAATCGGATGGTTGGGGGCGGGAACACCGTCCGGGCCCGGTCATGAGGACCGGACGCCTCTGGTACGGAGTCGCTTTCGGCGCGCTCTTCTCGGCGAACGTGACCATGGCGGCTCCTCAGGAGATCGGCTCGATCCGCGGCATCGTGTACGACGCGGACTTCGGAGCGCCGTTGCCCGCGGCGACGGTCACGAACGTCGATACGGGCCAGAGTGTCGAGACCACCGACCAGGGCAACTACCTGATGCCCGAGGTCGCGCCCGGCACCTACACGCTGGTCTTCTCGAAAGAGGGATTCGTGCGCCAGGTGCGCGCCGACGTGGTCGTCACTCCGGGACAGCTGACGGACGTGGACGCCTCGCTGGCCGGCGAGTTCTTCGAGATGGACGAGTTCATCGTCCAGGACATCCTGGCCTCCGCGATCGGGACCGAGGCGGCGCTGCTCCAGCTCCGCCTGGACAGCCCCCAGCTCCTGGATTCGATCAGCGCCGATCTCATGAGCCGCGCCGGCGCGAGCGACGCGGCCAGCGCCCTGCGGCTCGTCTCCGGCGCTTCCGTCCAGGACGGGAAGTTCGCCGTGATCCGCGGGCTCCCGGACCGCTACGTCAGCTCCCAGCTGAACGGCGTGCGCCTGCCCACGGCGGATGCCGACACGCGCGCGGTCGAGCTGGACCAGTTTCCCTCGCCGGTGATCGAGAGCATCCAGGTCAGCAAGACGTTCACGCCGGATCAGCAGGGCGACGCCTCGGGCGGTGCCGTCGACGTGCGGCTGAAGAGCATCCCCGAGGAGGCCACGCTGCAGGTCAAGGCCCAGCTCGGCGGCAACACCCAGGTCACCGGGAACGGCGACTTCCTGACGTACAGCGGCGGCGGGGTCAGCTTCTGGGGCAGCGACGATCGCGACCCGCAGGCGCTGAACACGAACTGGAAGGGGGCCGCCGGCGTCAAGCGCGACGAGCCGGGGCCGCAGTACAAGTTCTCGGTGTCCGGCGGCGGCAAGCGGACGCTCGACAGCGGCGTGCGGATCGGCGGGTTCGCCAGCTTCTTCTACGAGCGCGACAATGCCTTCTTCGACGGTGGCACCGACGACCGCTACTGGGTGACGAGCCCCGGGACGGATCCGGTCCCGCGCACCACGCAGGGCACTCCGCAGGACGGTGACTTCCGGACCCAGCTCTTCGACGTCTCGCAGGGCGTCGACGCCGTGCAGTGGGGCGGGCTGGGCACCCTCGGCCTCGAGACCGACAACCACCGGCTGGCGCTGACGCTCCTGCACACGAGCACGACGGAGGACGTCGCGACCCTGGCCGAGGACACGCGCGGCAAGGAGTACTTCTTTCCGGGCCACGATCCCTACGACAACACGACGCCGGGCCACGACCAGCCCGACGCGGCGCCGTACCTG
>CAYGPA010000615.1:0-2842 GCA_964351535.1 uncultured Planctomycetaceae bacterium | reverse complement strand
CGACCGGCCGCGCGTCGCGCAGCAGCCGCCGCGACGCGCGCCAGCCGGCGACGAGGCGCAGCAGCGCGAGGCTCGAGGCGAGCGTCCAGGCGCCGGCCACCACGAGCTCGATCCGGGGCGCGAAGCCGCGCAGCGCGGCGAGCGCGGGCCCGTGCGGCAGCGCGGCGTCGTGCGGCTCCGCCGGCGCGCCCGCGGGCAGCAGGCCCCAGCCGCCGGCGCGCACGAGCGCCGCGAAGAGCGGCGTGAGCACGGCGCCCAGCAGGCAGGCCGCGAGCACGGCGTGCGCGCGCGCCGGTCGGCGCGTCGCGAAGCGCGCCGCGAGCACGCCGCCGGCGAGCCACAGGCTGCTCTGCCAGAGCGCGTCACCGAAGGGCTGGAGCTGCTCGAAGCTCGCTCGTACCTGGTCGATCACGGCTTCCGCTCCTCGCGCTTCGCGTCGATCAGGGCCGTCAATTTCTCGAGGTCCGCGTCGGTCAGGCGCTCGTCCTCCAGCAGGTGCTGGAACGCGACCCGCGGGTCGCCCGAGAACACGCGGTCGACGAACTTGCCGAGCGAGCTGCGGCCCTCGCGCTCGCGCGACTGGCTCGCCGAGTAGACGTGGCTGCGGCCCTCCTTCCGGTGGCGCACCCAGCCGGCCTTCTCGAGCTTCTGCAGCACCGACAGCACCGTGGTGTAGGCGGGCTCGCGGCCGCCCTGGCGTTCGGCCAGCGCCGCGCGAACGGGGTGGACGCCGGCTTCGCCGAGGTCCCAGACGATCTCCATCACTTCGCGCTGGAGCTCGCCGAGTTCGTGGAGGGGTTTGCGCATCGAGGACTTCCTTCGACTAGGACGCGTAGTACTACGGGCCCTAGTAGACAGGCGTTGGCGGTCCTCGCCGGGAACCCGGGAGAATCCCCCGGACCGTCGCAAGTCCTACTCGATACGGATGTTGCGGAAGCGAGCGGCGCTCTTGGAGGTGCCCACGCCCCAGTTGCCGCCCTCCAGCGAGAACTCCTCGGGCACGACCGCCGAGAGCACGTGGGGCTCCTCCAGCCCCTCGCTGTCGAGCACCGCGCGCACGTCGTGCCCCTCGACGTCGATCTCGAGGTGCCACCAGCGCTCGTCGTCCCGGAAGGGCGGGATGTCGAGCACGCGCAGCTCCTCCCAGCCCTCGTCGCGGTACTCGATCAGCGTCATGTGGCCCTCGGCGCCGATCGCGAGCTTGAGGAACTCCTGCGGCTCGGAGCGGTGCACCAGCACGATGTCCGCCTGTCCGCGGCCGACCGCGAGGATCGAGAGGTCGCAGGAGATGCGGAAGTGGTTGCGCGGCACGAGCTCGTTGTTGAGGACCAGGCTCGTGTTGTTCCAGCTGACGGTGGCCGTCACGAGCTCGTCGTCGATCCACTGCGACGAGCGGTAGCGTTCGAACCAGTCGCCCACCGGCGCCTGGCGCAGCGTGGAGCGCTTCCAGTCGTCCTCGAGGCGGTCGAGGTCGTCGATCGTCTCGCGCCACATCGCGTCGATGCGCGCGATCTCGTCGATGCGCGACGTGGAGCGGTCGGGGCGCTCGCGCTGCTCGACTTGCTCGCTGAAGCGGCGGAAGGCGTGCAGCCAGCGCGGTACGCGGCCCGACGACAGGAAGGCGAACACCGAGCGGCTCTGGTAGTAGAGCCGCGAGGCGTTGTTCGCGGCGCCGGGCGACTCGAAGCCCAGCGCGAAGAGATCGTCCAGCGGGATGTGCGAGCCGCTGGCGACGTCGATGGCCATCTGGTTGTGCGCGTCGGCGAGGCGCATCGTGTGGCGCAGGCGCCCCGGGCGGTCGCGCGTCATCGCGAGCTGGGCGAGGTACTCGGCCATGCCCTCGACGTACCAGCTGGGCATGTACATCGGCGGAAACATGTCCGCCTTCCACGCGAACTGGTGCGCCACCTCGTGCAGCACGAGCTGGAGCGTCATCTCGGGCAGGTCCTGGACCGCCTCGAGGAAGCGCGGCTCGGCGCGCGGCTGCACGACGATGTAGCTCTTCTGATTGCTCCACGCCGTGACGGCGCCGGCGCTCTCGAAGGCGCTGACGCCGACGCGCGAGATGGCGCGGCGGTACGGCTCGATCTCGGCGAACAGGCGGATCTCGAAGCGCTCGCCCTCGGGGAACTCGAGGCCGGTCTCGGCCTCGTAGATCGGCAGGGCCTCCTCGATCGCGATGCCGAGGTTCTCGAGCAGGTCCGGGGCGCGGAAGTCCGCCTCGAGCCGCACGTGCTCGGAGATGTAGACCGACGGCGTGATCCCCGGCGGATTCCGGTCGAGGAGGTCTCCGGGGGGGAAGAGGGCGGGGAGGGCGAGCAGTGCGATCCGGGTGAGCATGGACTCTCGCAGGATAACGCATCGATGCCGACCGGGGGTCGGAGTGCGCCCCACACCCGGCTCCCGGCGCCCTGCGTGCTTCCAGGGGGTCTCGGGCGGCGTCGTTCCGGGTCGCGTCACGGGTCGGCGTCACGGGTCGGCGTCACAGGACAGCGCGGGCCTGCCGGCGTCCTCGATCCCGAGGTGGACCCGACGCGCGAGGACTTGCTACACAGCCCCCTCGTCTCGGCGGCACGCGCCAGGTCGCCTTCCCGACTCTCCACCCCGTGCTCCATCACGAGACTCCCAACCTGCGCTCGGAGCGCTTCGAGGCCCGCGCGACCGATGCGGCGGGGCGAGCCGTGGGAGGACCGCGGCCGCCCACGCGGCTCGCGGAGGTCAGCAACGAGCTGGTCGCGTCCGAGGAATGGGACCGCCGCTTCGCGCACGCGGTCGATCCCGTGAACCACACGGTGGACCGGGCCTTCCGCCGCGGACTCGTGCTGATCGCGGTGCTGGTCGG
>CAYGPA010000614.1:0-2846 GCA_964351535.1 uncultured Planctomycetaceae bacterium | reverse complement strand
CGGCGGCGGGTGCGGTCGATCCAGGCGTTGCGGGCGATGCGCATGACGTAGGCTTGGTAACGCTCCCGCGGCCGATAGGCGGCCGCGGCCCGGTGCAGCCGGAGGAAGACCTCCTGGGTCAGGTCCTCGGCCTCGTGGGCGCCGGCGCCCAGGCGAACGAAGAAACCGACCAGCTGGCGGGCGTGCCGGCGGACGAAGTCCTCGAAGGGGCCCGGATCCCCGCTGCGCAGGGCCTCCAGGGGGTCGTTCTCGAGGTCCCCGGCTGCCAACGCCTAGCCCAACGCTCCCGGAT
The DNA here is from genome assembly GCA_964351535.1 of uncultured Planctomycetaceae bacterium. Taxonomy (GTDB): domain Bacteria; phylum Planctomycetota; class UBA1135; order UBA1135; genus JAUIDW01. Next base: position 2,554 of record CAYGPA010000614.1, on the reverse strand, counting down.
CGCCCCGGTTCGGTCCGTCCGGAGAGTTTCGGATCTCCCCGGGCGCGGACTCCACGGCCCGGGCGACGGCGGCCTCCAGGTCGCCGGCGGCGGGAGGGCCGGACCCCGACCCGACGACGCGCAGGCGGATCCGACGATCCTCGGGGCCCGCGTGCTCCAGGAGCACGGCGACGTGCGGGTCGGGGAGGTACTCCTGGACGTGATCGGCCCACTCGACCGCCGCCACGCCCTCGGTCACGAGCCACTCCGCGCCGCCGCCCTCGAGAAAGCCCCGCTCGCGACCGGCCATCCACGCATCGAAGTGGATCAGCACGCGGTTCTGGTCCTCGGAGCGGTACTCGTGCATCAGCGTGTACGTCGGGCTGGTCACGGGCTCCTCGATGCCGAGCCCCACCGCCAGTCCCGCGACGAAGCAGGTCTTCCCGGCGCCAAGCTCACCGGACAGGGCCAGGACCGAGCCGGACGGCAGGATCCGCGCGAGGCGCGCCCCGAAGGCGCGCGTTTCCGCGGCCGACCGCGACACGAACTCGTGGGCCTCAGGTGCCATGGACCCAGCCTCCGGTTCCGTCCCAGCGGACGGGCCCGCGTTCGCCGGGCAGCCAGAGGCCGCGCCCCGCGGCGACCGAGCCGATGACGCGCAGCGAGGCGAACTTCCGTCGCGCGGCGCGCAGCGTCGCGGCGACGGAGGCGGCGGGCAGGGTCGCGATCAGCTCGTGATCCTCGCCGTCGTGGAGCGCGTGCTCCTCGGGGCTGCGGCCGTCCAGGCGCGCCGCGCGGCGCGCGTCGCGATGCACCGGGACGATGTCGAGCTCCAGGCGCACCCCGGAGCGGCGCGCGAGGCGCGACGCGTCGCGCGCCAGGCCGTCGCTGACGTCCATCATGGCCGTGGCCCCGCGCTCGGCCAGCCAGCGGCCCAGCTCGACGCGCGGCTCGATCCGCAGGTGGCGTCCCAGCCGGCTGCCGCCCGTCGGTCCGCTGAGGACGACCGCATCGCCGGGCCGCGCGCCGGCACGGCCCGGAGGGCGCACGCCGTCCTCGTCGCCGAGGCCGGCGACGCTCAGGACCGTGGTCCCGGGGCTGCGCGCCAGGTCGCCCCCGGCCAGCTCCGCACCGAACTCGCGCGCGCAGGCCTGGACCGCTCGCACGACCGCGCGGACCCAGGGCTCGGTGCGCTCGTCCTCGAGCGCGAGCCCAAGGAGCAGCGCGCGCGGTCGAGCGGCGCTGGCGGCGAGGTCGGACAGCACGCGCGCGGCGGCCTTGCGCCCCACCTTCGCCGGCGACGCGCCGTCGTCGAAGTGCACCCCCGCCACGGTCTGGTCCAGGCACACCACAGGCCGGCCGCGCAGCGCGCGCAGCAGCGCGGCGTCGTCGCCGAACGAGAGCAGCACGCCGGGCGCGGACCCGCCGCGGCCCGTGCGCTCCGAAGTACCCGGGGAACCCGGGGGACCCGAACGGGGCGCGAGGACGCCGGCCATCCATTGGTGCAGTCGCTCCTCGTTCCAGCTCATCGCAAGGCCGCGGCGCGGCCGACGCATGCTAACCGCGCGGGCGATCGCCTTCCCGCGACCGATCGTCCGTGGCCTCCGCGGCGGTCCACTGCGCGAGGTAGGAGGCCGCCGCGTCCGCGGGTCGTTCCGTGGGCAGGACCCCGGACAGCACGGCCAGGCCCGCACATCCGGCCGCGCGCACGGCGCCCGCGTCGGCGGCTTCGAGGCCGCCCAGGGCCCAGACGGGGCGCGGACTGGCGGCGCAGGCGCGGCGCAGCGCCTCGAACCCGATCGGCTCGAGAATCCCCTCCTTCGAGCGCGTCGCGCGCACGGGGCCGTGGAACACGTAGTCGGCGGCGGTCCACGACCGCGGGTCGTCCCCGGCATGCGTGGACCAGCCCACTGCGACGGCGTCCGGCAGGAAGCGACGGAGCTCGTGCGGCGCGAGCGAGCGGAACCCGACGTGAACGCCGTCCGCGCCGGCCGCCACCGTCAGGTGGGCGCGGTCGTGCAGGCCGAGCCAGCCGTCCGGCCCCAGCGCGCGGCGCACGCCGCGGGCCCACTCGAGGAACTCGCCATCGGCGAGCCGCGGCTCGCGCACGAGGACGCCCCGCAGACCGCCGGCCGCCGCCTGCGCGACGGCCCGCAGGCCCCGCTCCCCGCGACCCGCGCGCACGTCGCCCGGCCCGAGGTCTCCCGCGGTCAGGGCCAGCACGGCGGGCGGCAGCCGCCGGGGCGACGTCATTCCGCCAGCTCGACCAGGAAGCCCAGCTCGCGCAGCAGCGTCTGCATGCGCTTGACCGAGTAGCGCGTCTTGAGCTGCACGTGCTTCTCGTCGAGGACCTCGCGCACGTGTCCGCGCACGGCGGGATCCTGCCGGAAGCGCTTCATGAGCTCCGGGTCCTCGCACGTGACGATGCCCTTCTTCTCGAGCGTGATCAGTCCCGCGCGCTGGGCCCAGTCGCGGATCGAGTACAGCACGTTCTGCGGCACGGGCGTGCGCGAGTGGCCGGTCAGGGTCCCCACCATGCGCGCGTACAGCACGCCCTCGCTGAGCCCGCGCTGGA
>CAYGPA010000613.1:0-2854 GCA_964351535.1 uncultured Planctomycetaceae bacterium | reverse complement strand
CTCGCGCGACGCGAGCCGCGCCTGGAGCTGCAGGTCCTCCGCTTCCCGCAGCAGGCTCCCCCACCGCGGGCCGCGCGGGATGTTGCGCTCGGCGAGGTCGGCCGACGTCAGCAGCGGCGCGGGGTTCGCAAGCTGCGGATCGAGCGTCGCGCGCAGGCGCTCCCAGCGGTCGACGTCGCCGGGATCGAGGCCGGCGGCGGTGCGTCGCGCGCGTGCGATGCGCAAGGCGCTCGCCGCCACGGGATGCCGCAGCAGACGCAGGACCCGGCTGCGCTCGACGCCGTGCGCGGGAAGCGCGCCTCCGAGCTCGACGAGCTGATCGACTTCACGACTCAGACGCTCCAGATCGACGTATCGCCGCAGCAGGTCGCGCGAAGGACGAAGCCGCTCGACGTCCGCCGTGCCTGCACCCGGGCGCGCGCCCGACCCATCGCCCGCGACAACTTGCTCCGGAGCCGCGGCCGTGGTCCCCAGCAAGACCGCCAGGGCCTCCGCGAGCTGGATGGGTTCCTCCAGGGCCCGGAGCGTGCGCAGGCGCTCCGCGCAACCCTCGGCCCAGGCCCGGGAGGGCAGGACGTGCTCCAGCAACGACGCGTCCGCGAGCAGCGCGAAGGCGCGGGCGGTTCCACCCTTCGAGCAGCATTGCTCCAGCTCCTTCAGCACGCGCTCCACGGCCACGCGCTGCAGGCGGGGCGCGGCGCGCCGCGCCGCAGCCATGTGGGCCGCGTCCACCTCCAGGTCCAGCGCGCCGGCGAAGCGCGCCAGGCGCATCAGACGCAGCGCGTCCTCCTCGAAGCGCTCCATCGGGTCCCCCACGCAGGCCAGTCGGCCTGCGGAGAGGTCCTCCAGGCCGCCGGTCGGATCGACCAGCTCGTCGCTCAGCGGGTCCAGGAACAGCGCGTTGCAGGTGAAGTCGCGCCGTGCGGCGTCGTCCTCGACGGAGTTTCCGAAGTGAACCTCCTCGGGATGCCGGGCGTCCCGGTAGGCGCCCTCCGTGCGGAAGGTCGTGTGCTCGATCCCGATGCCGCGCTCCTGGACCAGGACCGTCCCGAACGAGATCCCGACCGGAACGACGCTCGCGAAGAGCTCCGCGATGCGCTGCGGAGTCGCGGCCGAGGCCATGTCCACCTCGCGGGGCGTCCGCCCCAGCGCCAGGTCGCGCACGGCGCCGCCGACGATCCAGCCGCGCAGCCCGGCGCCGCGCAGGCGCTCCGCCACGTGGCGCGCCGCTTCGGCGAGCGGAGCCGGAAGGTCGCGCACCAGGGGGGTCCGCATGCTTCTTGAAGCGTAGCAAAGCGACCTCCACAATCCGTCCGCGGGTCGCGCCGGACCGACTCGCCGCCATGCCGTCCCATCAGCCCTCGAGGAACGCCCTGGAACCCGGGCGTCCCGGTCGACGGATTCTCGATGCGGTGACGATTGCGGGGGTCGTCCTCGTCGTCCTGCTGCTCTCGCGGCCGCGCCTGCGGGACTTCGCGCTCAGCGAGAACGAGACGGACGCGTACCGCCTGCTCGAGCGCGTCGGCTTGGCCTGCGACGAGGTGCACGCCGGAGAGAAGACCGACGCCGGGCATCCCACCGGGCCCACGACCATCGGCGCGCTGCTCGACGAGCGGCCCGACCTGCACCGCTGGGTCCAGGACGGAAAGCTCGACGAGGACGGCGCGCGCTTGCTGCACCGCGGTTACTACTTCGACCTCGTCGAGGATCCCGGCGGAGGCCCGGCGCTGCGGGCCTGGCCGCAGCGCTATGGCGAGACCGGCTGGGCGGCGTTCCTGCGCACGCCGGAGGGTGCGCTGGTCGGCCACGCCAACGACCAGGCCACCTGGAGCGGCCCCGACCGTGCGCCCACGGCCCCCGGACGCGCCCCGCTCGACCCGGGCTGGCAGCCAGTCGCAGTCGAGCGTCCCTGACCCGCGCCGCGCGCCCTTCGGGTCGACCTGCCTGCGCCTAGCCCGAGTCTTCCCGGTTCGCGAGGTGCCGAGCATCGGGCGCGGATCGGTGCATCGCGGATCGCGAAGACTCCGACAGGCTCCTAGCGAGGCTCCGGGTACCAGGTCCAGAGCAGGCAGTTCAGTGCCGTCCGCGCGCTGTAGTCCTGCATTCGCAGGGCCGCGCGCTTCAGGGCGGGCAGGACCGCCTCCGTGGGGCCGAGGCGCACCAGTCGTTCCGCGACGAACACGGCCTCGTAGGGGTGGGTCTCGGGGTCCTCGACGAGACCCAGCAGCGTGCTCCGGGCCGAGTCGCCCCCCGTGGCGCTCAGCGCCTCCAGGTAGTCCAGGCGTCGGACGGGGTCGCGCTCCTGCGCGAGCTGCTCGATCAGGTAGGCCTGGCCCGGCGCACCCGTGTTCCCGGCGCGCAGCAGGAGCCAGCGATGCGCGGGCAGCTTCTGCAGCTCACCGGTCTCGGTACGAGCCGCTTCCACGAGGTAGGCCGCGGCGCTGCGGCTCGGGACGAGGCCCAGGGTGTGCAGCAGCGAGGCGCGCTCGGTGAGCGGTCGGTGGGCCTTGGACTCCGCGCGCGCGATCAAGATCTCGGCGGCACGGTCCGCGAGGTCGGGTTCCAGCTTCCACGCGGCGCGCAGGACGTCGAGCTGCGTCTCGAGCGAGGAGACGGTCTCGCCGGTCAGGTTGGCGAGGGCCAGGTCCTTCGCGGCGGCGTCGCCGCGCTCCAGGCGAGTGCGCAGACAGAGGGCGCGGACGCCGGGGTCCGGATCGTTGGAGGCGGCGCGCAGGAGGCCGTCGCGTGCATCGGTGCGCGGAGCCTGCGCCACGCCCTCGGCCGCGACGACCCGGTACGGAGCGTGCGGCTCGTCCAGCAGGCTCCACTCGAGCTCGTCCCAGAGCTCGGCCTG
>CAYGPA010000612.1:1163-2855 GCA_964351535.1 uncultured Planctomycetaceae bacterium | reverse complement strand
AGAGTGCCTCCCTTACAAGGAGGAAGTCGGGGGTTCGAATCCCTCATCGCCCACCACGCCCCTCCGATCGCGCCGTGGCCCGGGACTCCGCCGGACACCCTTCCTCGGGGCTTCGAGCGCCTCCGCGAGGGCCGCCGGCGACGGCGTGGGCCGCGAGGGAGGGCGCCAGGCGGGGTGTCGCCGTGGCCGTCGGCACCGCGGACCTCTCGCCTGGTCCTGATGGCTCCGGATGGGATACGCTTCCCTGTTCGGAGTCTCGCCGCGCGACGGCGCGCTCCCCAGTCTTCCCCCCCCCTCGCACCTCCGGACGACTCGATGACGACCCGCAAGCTGGCCAGGCGCACCGCCGTGGCCGCGACCACGATCCTGGTTGGCGCCCTGGCGCTCGCCGGATGCGAAGAGATTGACGTCTTCAACCTGTTCGACGACGACGACGGTGGGGGTCTCACCTTCGTTCCCTACGGCAGCTTCAACAGCGCCGCCTTCGCCACGCCGATCGTGACGCGCGGCAACCTGGCCATGTACTTCGCGAGCGAGGCGACCACCGGCGCCACGGGGCGGGACATGAACGGCGACGGGGACACGATGGACCGCGTGGCCGTGTTCGTGCGCGGGTCCGGCGAGGCCCTGACGGGCGTCGCCACGAACAGCTTCCAGCTGACGAGCTACGCCGCGTACCTGGTCGTGGACGAGGACCTCGACGGCCGCGACTGGAACTTCGATGGCTTGACGAACGACCTCGTCCTGCTCGTGTCGGTGGGCGGGTTCCCCAGCTTCGTCTCGACCCTGAACACGACGACCGCGAACCAGCTGTTCGCGACCGACGACCGCTTCTACTTCAAGAACGTCCCCGCCGGCGGTTTGCTTCCCGGCGAGACCGATCTGCTGTACACGACGGCCTTTTCGCCGTTCGTCCCGACGCGTTTGCTGAGCGCGGACGTCACCAACACGCTCGAACCCACCGTGTTCGCCTCCGACGAGGGCCTGACCTTCCTCGCGCAGAACGAGGGCACCGAGGGGCGCGACCTGAACGGCGACGGCGACCAGAACGACGGTTTCGTCGTCGGGCTGCTCGACGAGACCGATCCCGGCGCCGCCGTCGTGAACACCGGTCTCGCGGTCTCCAACGGCTCCACGCCCGTGCGGGCCATGGCGCGCGGCGCCGGAGACTGGCTCGTCGGAGTGCTCGTCAGCGAGGCGCGCCAGGGCAACACCAACCTGAACACTCCGGGGCATCCCGACCTCGCTGCGGGCTGGCAGCCGCCGCAGTGCTCCGGACAGGCGGACGGCGACACCGCCGACGACGTGCTGCACTACCTCGAGTTCGCTGCCTTCGTCGCCGATCCGGTGCTGAACCCGCCCGTGAACACCGGCCTGGTCGGCGTCAACAGGGTGCTGGCCGTGCCGGGCCCGATGGGGTCCCCCGGGTACATCGGGACGATCAGCTCCGAGCTGGACGAGGGGCAGTGCTCCCTGAACTTCGACCCGGCGAACGGCAACGACACCGATCAGGGGGACGAGATCCTGCGCTGGACGGAGGCCGTCGCGCCGGTCCAGCCGCTGACCAACGTGGACGAGCTCGTGGCCCTGGCCGCGGTGAACGGCGGCACCTCGGGCGCCACCGAGTTCGCCGGTCGCTTCGCGGCGGTCGTCGACGAGGCGGCCGACAGCCGCAACCACGACGCCGTCGTG
>CAYGPA010000612.1:0-1063 GCA_964351535.1 uncultured Planctomycetaceae bacterium | reverse complement strand
CTCCCGAGCGGGGCCGGTGAGCCTCCGGCAGGGCCCTGGACCGGCCCTGAGACACCGCTGCCGGGGCCCTCAAGTTCCAGGCTCCGAAGTCGATGAGATTCGACGGCCAGGAACCCCCGACGGTCGTCGGCGCCCTGTCCGGAGGGACCTCCCATCAAGCTCGCCATCCTGATCGCCTCGCGCAACCGGCCGGACCTCGTCGAGGGGCTGGTGCAGCAGATCGCCGAGAACGTGCGCGTCCCGCACGACGTGTTCGTCGTCGAGTGCGGCACCGATCGCGACCGCCTGTCGTGCCACGCCACGCTCTGGTACCCCGACCCGGACTTCCGCGGGAAGTGCTTCGCGCACGGCCTCGCGATGCACCAGGCGCGGCAAGGGGACGTCTACGACTACTACTGGGTGCTGATGAACGATCTCGTGCTCGAGGGGGACGCGGATCCCGCGGCGGCGCTGATCGAGACCATGGAGCGCGAGCCCCGCATGGGGATCCTCGCTCCGACCGATTCGAACGGTGCGCACCCCGGCAGCGCCCCGCGCCCCGGCGGCGGCTGGCGAGCCGCGAGCACGGTCGGCTACCTGGGCTTCATGATGCGCGGCGCCGCGCTCGAGCAGGCGGGCTTCCTGAACCCCGACTTCCGCTACGGCCGCGGTGCGCTCGACGAACTCTGCTACCGGCTCTACGTGCGCGACTGGTTCGTCGCCTATTCCGACGACGTCACCTGCGGCCACCTCGGCGAGTCGACCTACGGCGTCCCGGGCACCCACACGATCCCGCGCGCGGAGGTACTCCGCCGCGGAGCGCGCTTCGCGTACACGTACTTCCGCCAGGCCTACGGTATGGACTGGGCACGCCGCTTCTTCGCGGCCACGCAGGGCCACGACGTCGAGATCGACTCCTACGCGCTCCACGACCAGGAATGGTCCACGGCCTTCACGGCCGAGGAGCTCGCCACGCGCTTCCCGCGTTCGAGCCTCGAGTCCGTGGAGCCCGCCGAGCCGGCGGAGCCCGCCGAGCCTGTCGAGTCCGCCGAATCCGTCGAGTCCGTCGAGTCTGCCGAGTCCG
>CAYGPA010000611.1:0-2895 GCA_964351535.1 uncultured Planctomycetaceae bacterium | reverse complement strand
CCCCGAAGGGCGCGAGCACGCAGACGAGGGTCCACACGACCACGAACGGCACGCCCAGCACGAAGCGCCGCGGCCCGACGCCGAGGGCCGCGTAGCCCGGCCAGGTGATGGCGAGCAGGCAGACGGCCGCGTACCCGGCCAGGAGGGCGTGCCGCATCGGGGAGACTCTACCGGAGGTCCCCCGGGCCGGCCACCTGGGCCGGCCCCCTCGGGCGCCCCCCCGGCCCGGCCCCCGCGGCGCGCCGTCAGTCGTCGCCCAGCAGCTCCGCCAGGCGGGCGCGGGCGTAGGTCCACTCGCGGTGCACGCTACGCTCGGAGATCTCGAGCACGCGCGCCGTCTCCTCGACCGAGAGCCCGGAGAAGAACCGCAGGCGAGTCACAGCCGCCGCCCGCTCGTCCTCCGCGGCGAGCTTCTCGATGGCGTCGTCCAGCGCGAGGATCTGGTCGGCGTCCATGTCCACCGGACCCTCGGGGGCGCCCAGCGTGACGCGCGCGTGCTCGCCGCCGCGCTTCAGGCTCCGGACCCGGCGCGCGTGGTCGATCAGCACGCGCCGCATCGCCTCCGCGGCGGCGGCGTAGAAGTGGCGCCGGTCGCGCCACTGCATGTGCTCGTCCCCCACCAGCCGCACGTACGCCTCGTGGACCAGCGCGGTGGCCTGCAGCGTGTGGTCCGCGCGCTCGCCGGCCATGTGCTTGCGGGCGATCACCCGCATCTCGTCGTAGACGATCGGCAGCAGCTCGTCGTTCTGCGGACCGGCCTTGAGGAGCCGCGTGACGTCGGCGCGTCGTTCTTCCATGGATCTCTGCCCGCCACCCGCCCTGCGGCCGCGCAGCGCTTCGATCCTAGCCCGCCAGCCGCGAGGCGCGTAGGCGTTCGTCGTCGCGGGTTCGTGGTCGTCCATGGGAGCCGCTCCGCGCGCGGCGCGGCCATCCCCCGTGGCGCGACCCGAACCTCGCAGCCGCCGCGCAATCGTGAATTTTCTGCAGGGAGTTCGGCGCCGGACCGGCGTCTTCGCCGATCCATACGGCAGGCTGCCGCGGGGCCGGCGCCCGCAAGGCACCCGCAGACACCGAGTCGAGCCGTTTCGATCTACGCGTCATGAATCGTCCGGGCTAGAGTCTCGCCCCATGACGAGCCGCTCCGCCTCCCTGGTCGCCGCCGCGCTGCTCGCGGCGCTCGCCGTGGCCGGCGCCGCGTGGTGGGCGGCCGACGACCGGTCGACCGAGTCGCGGGAGCTCGCCGCGCGCACGGGCGAGGACGCGGAGCCGCGGCAGTCCGCCGCGCGCCCCGACCCGACCTCCTCCGGGGCGGACGCGATGCCGGACCGGCGCGTGACGGCCGCGCCCCGCGGTCCCGACGAGCCCTCGGCGGACGCTGCCGAGGAGGGTCTGCTGCGCATCCGCGGCACGGTGACGAGCTCCGTCGACGGCGCGCCGGTCGGCGGCCTGACTTTCGAGCTGCGCCACGCGGACGCGGACCCCGTGGAGGTCACCACCGACGCGGACGGCCGCTTCTCGACCGAGCGCGTCGTGGCGCCGGGCCTCGTCACCCTCGTGCACGTCGCGGACCCCTCGCGCGCGGAGCTGGCCGCGCGCCTCGACCTCTCTCCCCCGAGCTGGATCGTCCGGGCGGACGAGCACGGCGAGACGCCGCCGCTGGAAATCACGCTGCTCCTCCCCGAGCGCTGGCTCGAGCTCGCCGTCCGGCGCCCCGACGGCGCGCCGGCCGCGGGGGCCCTGGTGCAGCTCTGGTGGAGCCGCGGCGACCTCCAGGGGCCCGCGTGGCCGCTGCGGGCCAACGCCGACGGGATTGCGCGGCTGCCGCTGCGGGGCGACACGACGTCGCTGAAGCTCTCGGCGAGCGACGCGGATTCCGTCCTCGTGGACACGGTCGAATTGAGCCCCCCCTGGCCGTCGGAGCCGGTCGAGCTCGCGCTGACGGACGGCGCCGCGCTGCGCGTGAGCGCTGTCGACTCCGACGGAGTGCCCCTGCCCGACTGCGAGGTGATCGCCGGGCGCGACCTGAGCTGGGTGCGGGCCAGGACCGACGAGCGCGGCGAGGCGCGCGTCGCGCCGCTCGTGCCCGGCCCGACCTTCGTCCGCGTGCGACACGAAGCCTCCGGAGCGTCCGCCGGCGCGTCGGTCGACGCCGCGGGAGACTCCCCTGCGCGGGTCGAGATCGAGGTCCCCGCGGCTCCGCAGGAGCTCGCCGCCGCGGGAGTCGTCCTCGACGAGCAAGGCGCGCCGCTGGCCGGCGTTCCGCTGTCGGTGAGCGGCCGCCCCGAGTGGGGCCCGTCGCGCTCGGTCTCCGACGAACGGGGCCGCTTCGAGCTCCTCGCGACGCGCGCACCGACGATCACCGTCACGGCTCCCGACGACTTCGCCGCGGGCGTCTTCGAGCCCGCGAGCACCACGGTGCCCTTCGGATCGCGCGACGTCGTGTTCCGGCGCGTGCGCAACGATCCCCGGCTGCTCGCGACGGTCGAGGTCCGCGACGCGAAGTCCGGAGCGCTCGTGAGCAGCGCGCGGGGCACCCTGGAGACTTCGTCGGTCCCGCGAGCTCGGCGCGGATCGTTCGAGGCGCCCGGAGGAGTCGCGGTGATCTCGGGCCGCGCGTACCCCGACCTGTCGGTGACGGTCGTCGCCCCGGGCTACCGCACGCTGCGCGCGCCGTTCGCGGAGCTCGCGCGCGAGGCGGACACGGTGGTCGTGACCCTCGAGCGCGGTTTCTCCGCCAGCTTGCAGGTCCTCGACCAGGACTCGTCGGAGCCCGTGCGCGGCGTCCGCGTCCTCGCCGCCGAGGCCGTCGTGGCGCACAGCGACGCGGCCGGCTTCGCCGAGGTCGAGCTCCCCGCGACGCCGGAACGCCTGTCGTTCTCCCACCCCGACTACGAG
>CAYGPA010000610.1:0-2901 GCA_964351535.1 uncultured Planctomycetaceae bacterium | reverse complement strand
GCCTTCTCGAGGTCGAGGCGCGTGAACTTCACGCGCGTCGGCCGGCCGTGCGGGCACGTCTGCGCTTCGGGCATCTGCGCCGCGCGGCGCAGCAGCGACTCGATCTCGGGATCGGTCAGCGAGTCGCCGGCCATGACCGAGCCGCGACAGGCCGCGCTGTGCAGGACCTCCTCGAGCAGCGCCGAGCCCTCGGGGGCCTCGCCCGTGCGCTCGAGGATCTCGAGCACGACGCGCACGAGCTCCTCCGGCCCGGGCCTGCGCAGGCGCACGGGCAGGCCTTGCACCGCGATCGTCGTCGGGCCGAAGACCGAGAAGCAGAGACCGATCTTCTCGAGCGCTTCGACGTGCTCCTCCACGCGCCGCGCCTCCGCACGCGAGACCTCGACCAGCTCGGGGACGAGGAAGCGCTGGACCTCGAGCTTGCCGCGCGCGAGCTCGGCGCGCAGCTCCTCGAAGGTCACGCGCTCGTGCAGCGCGTGCTGGTCGACGATCTCGAGCCCGTCGGGCAGCGCGCGCACGATGTACGTGCGGTCCACGACGACGAACGGACCGCGCGGGTCGTCGGCGGCCGCCCAGCCGCCGTGCGACGGCGGCGTGGAGGGGGCGGGTGCCGTGGACTCCGCGGCCGCGTCCCGCGACTCGAAGGGCCTCCCCGGAACCTCGTAGACGCGCAGCTCGTCGTCACCCGGTCGATCGCCCGCCGAGGGACTCCGCAGCGGACCGGGATCGGGCAGCCGGGCGCCCCCGTCGCCGTCGCGGCGCGCCGCCCGGTCGAGGAGCACCTGACCCGGCGTCGCCATGTCCGTGCGCCGCAGCGCCTCGCGCAGCGAGTTCACGAGGAACCCGAAGATGCGCCGCTCGTCGCGCAGGCGGATCTCGGCCTTGGCGGGGTGCACGTTGACGTCCACGCGCGCGGGGTCCATCGAGAGGCGCAGGAACGCGCACGGGTGGCGGCCGTGGTCGATGTGGCCGCGGAAGGCCTCGCGCAGCACGCGGATCAGCACCTTGTCGCGGACCGGACGGCCGTTCAGGAGCCAGAGCTGCCGCGAGGTGTCGGCGCGCGCGAAGCGCGGCGGCGCGACCAGGCCGGAGAGCACGGTGTCCCCGTCGCGCGCCTCGACCGGCTCGAGCTGGTCGGCGAGCTCCGCGCCGAAGACGCGGCGGATGCGGCCGCGGAAGTCCATGCCCGCCTCGACGTCGAGCACGCGCCGACCGTCGTGCGTGGCGGTCACCCCGAGCTCGTCGTGCGACAGGGTCAGCCGCTGGATCACGTCGAGGCAGCGCCCGAGCTCCGTCGCGGTGCGCTTGAGGAACCGCCGCCGCGCGGGCGTGTTGTAGAAGAGGTCGCGCACCTCGAGGATCGTCCCCGCGGGCCCCCCGGCCTCCTGCGGCGCGCCGATGCGGCCGCCCTCGTTCTCGATCGCCCAGCCGAGTTCCTCGGCTGCGGGACGCGAGTAGATCCGGCAGCGCGCGATCGAACCGATCGAGGCCAGCGCCTCGCCGCGAAAGCCGAGCGTCGCGATGTGGTCGAGATCGGCGACGTCCCCGAGCTTGCTGGTCGCGTGCGGCTCGAACGCGAGGCGCAAGTCCGCGGGCCCCATCCCCGCGCCGTCGTCGGTCACGCGAACCAGGCGCACGCCGCCCTCCTCGAGATCGATGCGTACCTCGCGCGCGCCCGCGTCGAGCGCGTTCTCGAAGAGCTCCTTGACGACCGAGGCCGGCCGCTCGATCACCTCGCCCGCGGCGATCTGGTTGCGCACGAGCTCCGGCAGCGGCCGGATGACCGCGGCGGACTCGTCGGTGGGTCGTTGGCCTTCCATCAGCGCATTCTATCGACCCGCGGAACGCCCGGCCGTGCGGGCGCGCCGCCAGCGCAGCGCCAGGGCCACGAGATCGTTCTCGTCGACGTCGACGGAGTTGCGCGTGCGCCGCTCGACGTCCGCGAGCTGGTAGGCCATGCGCCGCCACTCCTCGCGCGGCCGCTCGGGCGCGTTGCGCGCCTTCTCGCCCGCCAGGCCGCCGTGGATGCGCTTGCGCGCCGAGCCGAACAGCATCGCCAGCAGCCCGGCGGAGTCCAGCAGGCGCCGGCCGCTCTTGTCCTGGAAGCCGCCGCGGAAGAGGCCCTCGATGCCCGGCAGCGCGGCGCCGAGGTCTCCGGCGCACATCGCGTCGGCCGCCGCCCAGGGCTTCGCCGCGCCGTGCCTGCCCGCGGCCGCCGCGAGGCTCGCGGGTCCGGCCTCCTGGACGTTCCTGATCTCGCGATCCAGCGCCGCGAGATCGTTGCCCGTGACCGCCGCGAGGTACATGGCGTCCTCGACCTTCAGTCGTCCGCCGAGCTCGACCGCGCGCGCCTGGACCCACAGGACGAGCTCGATCTTGCGCGGGTCGGGATCCCACGGCGAGGGCGTGTCCCACAGCTTGCGGAACGAGTGCACCGCACCGCCCGCCTTCACGACCGCCTTGGCCACGGCGTGATCGGCGCGCAGGCTGGCCGCCTCGACGACGACGGAGTTCGACGAGGCCTCGTCCGCGAGGAGCCGCAGCAGCGAGCGCGTCACGGGCGAGTCCTTGGACCCGACCTTCTTCAAGAGGTCGGTGTCGCCTTCGCCGTTGCGAAAGAGGACCAGCCGCTTCGCGGCGAACAGCGAACCGCCGCCGAGGTCGGCGTGCAGGCCCTGCACGTCGAAGTCGGGGTCGCGCACGTCGTGCACGGCCACCTCGAGGCCCGCCGCGCGTGCGATCGCGGCGACGCGCTCGCGGGCCTGGGTCCGGTACCACGACTCCTCGCCGCGCAGCACCGAGCCCCGGGGCAAGCCGCGCGCGAGCGCGGACTCGAGCTGCCCGAGGACCTGCCGGGGATGCGCGTCTTTCGCCATGGCGGGCCCATTGTGCCTCGTCCCG
>CAYGPA010000609.1:0-2915 GCA_964351535.1 uncultured Planctomycetaceae bacterium | reverse complement strand
GCTGGAGGTTGTGCTTGAAGCGGATGATCCACTCGTGCTCGGCGCCGGCCTCGAAGCCCGGGCGAAACGTGTCGGCGGCGTGGGAGAGCGCGGGCGCGGGGAGCGCCAGGGCCAGCAGAGTGAGGCAGGTGAACATGCGCATCCTTCGTGTGTTTCGTTGCGGGGGGCTTGCGAGCGTTGCGTGGGTGGACCGAGGTGAGTGGAGCTCGTGCCGTCAGGACGAGACGCGCTTGCCCTTCTCGAACATCCCGCTGCGGCGCTCGTCGACCTTGCCCTCGGCGTCCCAGTACGTGCACCGACCCTCGCGTTCCCCCGCGACCATGCTGCCCTTCGACGCGGGCCGACCGTCGGAGTACCAGGTGCGGAACTCACCGTGGATCATCCCGTCGCGGTACTGGTTCTCGTACTCCTTCTGGCCGTTCTCGAACCAGCCCGTCCAGGGACCGGTCATCTTGCCGTCTTCGTAGGAGCCCTCCGCCATGGGCTGACCGTTCTTGTGCCAGCGCTTCCAGAGGCCCTGCTCCTTGTCCGCGACCCACTCGCCCTCGAACTCGAGCTGGCCGTTGTTGTACCAGCGCTGCCAGATGCCGCTCTTCGCGCCCTGGACGAAGCTGCCCTGCGAGCGCAGCTTGCCGCTCTGGTAGTACGACTTCTGCTCGCCGACGCTGTACCCCATGAGGTACGTGTGCTCCTCCTGGAGCTGGCCGTTCGTGTAGTACGTCTTCCAGAGCCCGTTCTGGAGGCCGTGGAAGTACTCACCTTCCTTCCACAGCTCTCCCGTCGCGAAGGAGATCTTCCACGGGCCGTTGTCGCGGTCGCGTACGAAGCTGCCGCGGACGATCGGCTCGCCCTCGGGGTTCCAGGACTTCCACTCGCCCTCGCGGAAGCCGTTCTCGAAGCGTCCCTGCTTCGACTTCTTTCCGTTGGGGTGGTAGGTCGTCCACTCGCCGTGCTTGCGGTCCGCCACGAACGTGCCCCGCTCCAGCAGCGAGTCGTCCAGGCGGAACAGGCTCCACTCGCCCTCGCGCAGGTAGTTCTCGAAGGACCCGACGGAGTTCTTCGACCCGTCCGGGCGGTAGCGCGTCCACAGGCCGTGGCGCCGGCCGTCCTTGATGGGGCCCTCGGCGGCCTTCTGCCCGTCCTTGTAGTAGAGGACGAAGTGGTCGTCGTCGATCTCCTGGCCCGTCGGGAGCGGCGCGCCCGCGGGCTGGGCCCCGGGCTCGGAGACGGGCTGGGAGGGGGCCGCGAGAGCAGCGAGGAGCGCGAGCGAAGCAATCATGAGCGACACCATAACAAGGGCCAGGCGCAGGGTCAGGGCGGTTCGCGGCGCGCGAGCGGGGTCGCGCCGGCGGGACGAGCGCGGCACGCGGGACGCCCCGCGCGACCCGCAGGCTACGGCCTCGGCCCCCCGAAGTTGGCGCCGGATCCACCCTGCTTCGGCCGACGGCGCTCCGGACTCGAGCCCGGAGCCGGCGCGGGCGGAATTTTCCTCCGCCCAGACCCGGCGCGCGCCGTCGAAGCGCCCGCGCCCCCCACCGACCGCTACTCGAGCTCGGCCTCGTACATCGCGTAGTGGGACGGGGACATGCCCAGCGTCTCGTAGACCCGACGGGCCGCGGCGTTGTCGCGGTCCACGTACAGCCGCAGGGCGCGCGCCCCGGCCGCGCGGGCCTCGCGCCGGACGTCCTCGTAGAGCGCGCGGTAGACGCCCCGGCGGCGGTGGTCGGGGTGGACGTAGACGCTCTGGATCCAGCGGATCTCGCCGTTGCGCCAGTCGCTCCACTCGTAGGTCACGAGCAGGCAGCCGGCGACCTCCGCGCCGCGTTCGGCGATCCGGTACTGCCCGCGGCCCGGATCGTCGAGGACGGCTCCGATGCCCGCGCGCAGCGTGTCGAGGTCCAGCTCGAGCGCCTCGGTCTCGCGCGCCATGGCGAGGTTGAAGCGCGCCACGTGCTCGACGTCGGCGCGCGTCGCGGCGCGCACCGTGACCGCGACGTCCGGCGCGGAGGAGGACGGCTCGGGGTCGGGGCTCGCCACGGTCTCAGGCCTCCTTCGACGGCTGGACGGGCCGCAGCGCGGCGGCGCTGCGCGTGGACTCCTCGACGGCGCGCGCGAGCACGCTGCGCAGCCGCCCGTCCTCGAGCGTCAGCAGCGCGCTGATGGTGCAGCCCGCGGGAGTCGTGACCGCGTCCTTCAGCGCGGCGGGGTGGCGCGCGGTGTCGAGCACCATGCGCGCGGCCCCCATCACCGTCTGGGCCGCGAGCTCCGTGGCGGTGTCGCGCGGCAATCCGGTCATGACGCCGCCCTCGGCCAGCGCCTCGATGATCACGTAGACGAACGCGGGGCCGCTCCCGGAGAGTCCGGTCACGGCGTCCATGTACTCCTCGTCGAGCACGAGCACGCGCCCGAGGGTCGCGAACACGCCGCGCACGGCGTCGACCTGCTCCGGCCGAGCCGTGGGCCCCGGACTGATCGCGGTCATGCCCGCGCCCACGAGGCACGGCGTGTTCGGCATGACGCGCACGAGCGGCTGACCGTCGGGCAGCGTCGCCGCGAGGTCGGCCAGCCTCACGCCGGCGGCGATGCTCGCGACGCACGCCTCCGCACCGAGGGCGTCCCGCAGGCTGCGACACAGCGCGAGCACGTTCTTGGGCTTCAGGCAGATCAGAACGAGGTCCGCCCCGCGCACGCCCTCGGACGTATCGGAGGTCGCCCGAACGCCGAAGCGCTCCGCGATCTCGAGAGCGTGCTCCGGCCGGCGCGTGACGACGGACACGTCGAGCCCGTGCCGGTCCCCGTCCTCCAGCAGGCCCTGGAGGATCGCGCGCCCCATCGTCCCCGCCCCCACGATCGCGATCCGCATGGTCGCAGGGTCGCCGAGCGGCCGCGCCCGCGTCAAGCGCGGCGGGCCCGCG
>CAYGPA010000608.1:0-2919 GCA_964351535.1 uncultured Planctomycetaceae bacterium | reverse complement strand
ACGCCGGGTATGGATCGGCGAAGACGCCGGGTATGGATCGGCGAAGACGCCGGGTCAGGTCGTCGAGGACGCCGGCGTTCGCAAAGTGCCGGCAGGCGCCGAGAGGCGGCCGCAGGTCGCCGGTTGTGTCGTTTCGGATGCGTGCTCATGAATCGTTCGGGCTCGTGCAATCCCGAAGCGTTCAGGCGGCGCGTCGCAGGGAACTCGCGCCGCGGGCGCGGTCGACGAGCTTCGTCACGTTCTCGTAGACCAGGTCGGGATCCTCGATGTTCGCGAGGCGGATCCCCGGGCGACGGCTCGTGACGACTCCAACGCGGGTCGAGAGGTGGACCGTCCCCAGTCCGTGCTTCGACTGCAGGACGCCCTTGGTCAGCGAGACCTCGGTCACGTCCGCGAGGTCGATGCGCTTCTGCTCGACGTTGAAGAAGCCCTCGAAGTACTCGAGCTTGTCGGAGAAGAAGCGGAACTCGGTCTGCTCGGCGCTGCGCTTCGCCGCTCGAAAGGCGAGCACCGGAATCCCGACGAAGAACAGCGTGCCGAAGAACGCGAACGGCGCCCACTCGGGAACGGGCAGCTTCAGCGCCTGGACTCCGACCATGGAGAAGCCGCCGAAGAACCCGCCGCCCCAGAGGGTGAAGAAGATCTGGAGCGGGAGGAGCTGCGCGAGCGTCAGGGACGGGACGAACCGCGGCCGCAGGACGACGGTCGGCTCCGTCTCGAGCGAGCCGCGGTCGGCGGACTCGCTCGGCGGCGCGGGCTGCCCGGCTCGGGCGCCGCAGGCGGAACAGAAGCGGGCCTGGGGGGAGAGCGACTCTCCGCATTGGCTGCAGTACATGGGCGAGATCTCCGGCTTCGGACCTTCGATCTCCTCGGCGCCCGCGCCGCCGCGGGTGAGGCGAATTCCGAGAAAGCGGCGTCGGTGCGCGGCGGCCCGTATCCTGGGGGCTTGAGACTCGGCAGGATTCTCTGCCTGTCGGCCCTCGCGAGCTGTGGCCCGACCGTGAGCCCTGTCGGAGAGCCGGTGGCGATCGCCGCCAGCGCTCCCGTCGAGCGCTGGGCGCAGCACGACGCGGACGTGCTGCGCGCGGTGGTGGCCGACCTCGCCGCGGACGACGAGCTCGGCCGCGCGCGCTCGAGCGCTCGAGCGATCCTCGTGGACGCGCGTACCAAGAAGGCCGGCGGCCTCACGATCAGCATGCAGATGGAGGGTGAAGTGCGCGGTCGCTGGCCGCACGTGGAGCGGTTGGCGCAGGCCCTGTACGCGCGAAACGCGGAGCAAGCGGACCTCGACGTGGTGTTCGACGACCCAGACGTGCGGGTGCTCGACTTCTCTCCGTTTCCGCGGCTCTTGAGCGATTTCCGCATTGCGAGGAGTAGCTCCGAACCTCCCCCCCACCGCCTGGCCGTCCAGCTGCACCGACCGGTCTACTCCGCGGACGGTGAGGTCGCCTTCGCCCGCGTGTTCTTCGGGCCATCGGCTCACGGAGCCACGGCCACGCTCCTGCTGCGTCGATCGTCCTCCGGGTGGACCGTCGAATGGCGCGAGTTCTTCTACTACGCGTAGCCGGCAGGGGCCGGCCGGCACGACGCGATCCCTCGACCCCCTGACTCCGCGCGGCTACGCGCCTATGCTCGGTCCGCCATGATCGAGCTTCGCTTCCTCGAGACCGAGCGCTTCGAGCGCATCCACGGGACCTTCGCGGCGGCCTTCGCGGAGTACGCGGTGCCGCTGCGTTCGAGCCTGGACGAGCTGCGCCGCATGACCGTGCGGCGCGGGGCCGACTGGACAGTCTCCGTGGGCGCCTACGACGGGGAGCGCCTCGTCGCGGTGATGGCCGTGGCGCTGGGTGAGTGGCGCGGCGAGCGGACGGCCTACGACGTGTTCACGGGAGTGGCTCCCGAGGTCCAGGGCCGGGGTCTCGCCGGCAAGCTGTTCGCGCACGCTCGTCCGCGCCTGGCCGAGCGCGGCGTGCGGCGCTTCCTGCTGGAGGTGCTGCGCGACAACGAGCCGGCCGTGAGGACGTACCGGCGGGCGGGATTCGTCGCGCACCGTGAGCTGGAGTGCCTCCGGGTGGAGCGGGATCGCCTGCCCGAAGCGACAGCCGGCACGCCCGCCGTGCGTCCGCTCGCCGCGCCCGACTGGGACCTCCTGCGCACGTTCCACGACTGGCGGCCCTCCTGGCAGAACTCCGTCGACTCGGTGCTCCGCGCCGCGGAGCGCTCCGTCGTGCTGGCCGCCGTCGACGGCGACGCGCCGATCGGCTACGCGGTCCTGTTTCCCGAGGAGGGCGACCTCGCGCAGCTGGCCGTCGCGCGCGCGCATCGACGCACGGGCGTCGGGACGCGCCTGCTCGGCGCGGTGCGCGCGCGACTGAAGAGCGGCTCCGAGCTGCGCATCGTCAACGTCCCGTCGGATGCCGCGGGCGACCTCGCCTTCTACGCCGCGGCGGGCGCGAAGCAGTTCACGGGACAGTACGAGATGGAGCTGGAGCTCGGCTAGCCGAGTCAGGACTGGAGCAGCAGAACGCCGACGAGCGCGGCGTACCGCGCCCCCTTGCCGATTCCGACCAGGATCACGAACGTCCGCAGGCGCGTCCCCATCAGGCCGCCGACGAACGTCAGCGCGTCGCCGCCGATCGGCGCCCAGGCCATCAGCAGCGACCACTTCCCGAACCGATCGAACCAGCGCTGGGAGCGGACGAGCCTCTCCGGCGTGAACGGGAACCAGCGCCGATCCTGAAAGCGGAGGAGGTAGCGCGCCAGAGCCCAGTTGATGACCGACCCCAGCGTGTTGCCGCTGGTCGCGACGACCCAGAGCGCCCACGGGTCGTGACCGTTCAGCAGCAGGTAGCCGACCATCAGCTCCGAGTAGAACGGCAACACCGTCGCCGCGAGGAAGCAGACGAAGAACAGGCTGAG
>CAYGPA010000607.1:0-2951 GCA_964351535.1 uncultured Planctomycetaceae bacterium | reverse complement strand
CGACTCGAGGTGGAAGCAGCCGGCGGCGCTGACGACGTTCTCCTCGAGCATCGTGCCGCCGAAGTCGTTGCAGCCGTAGCGTAAGGAGGCCTGGGAGATCTTCATCCCCTGGGTCACGTAGCTCGTCTGCATGTTCTCGAAGTTGTCGAGGAAGATGCGCGCGATGGATTGCACGCGCAGGTACACGGCGTGCGTGGTGCGGCGCGGGTACTTCTCCTGTTCCGGCACGCCGTCGGGCTGCATGTTCCACGAGGCGAAGGCCGTGAAGCCGCCGGTCTCGTCCTGCAGGTCGCGCAGGCGCTGGAGGTGCTCGATGCGCTCGGCGGGCGTCTCGACGTGGCCGAACATCATCGTGGCCGAGCTGCGCAACCCGGCCTCGTGGACCTTGCGGTGCACGTCGAGCCAGCGGTCGGTCTTGGTCTTCTTCGGCGCGATGATCTTGCGCACGCGCTCGACGAGGATCTCGGCACCCGCGCCCGGCACGCTGCCCATACCGGCCTCCGCGAGGTCGCGCACGACCTCCTCGACCGGACGCTTGTCGAGCTTCGCGAGGTGGTCGAGCTCCGGAGCCGACAGCGCGTGGGCGTTGACCTGCGGGAACTGCGCGCGCAGGTCGGCGATCAGGTCGCACCACCACTCCGTCTTGAGGTAGGGGTGGTGGCCGCCCTGCATCAGGATCTGGCGTCCGCCGAGCTCGGCCGTCTCGCGCACCTTGCGGACGAGCTCCTCGCGAGGCAGCACGTAGGCGCCCTCGGCGTCGGGGCGGCGGTAGAAGGCGCAGAAGCCGCAGTCGGTGATGCAGACGTTGGTCGGGTTGACGTTGCGGTCGACGATGTACGTGACGACGTTCTCGGGCCCGTTCGAGCCGCTGCCCGCGCGCGGCGGATGCAGGCGTCGGCGCACGCCGTCGGCCAGCTCGCCCAGCGTCAGGAGGTCGGCGCGCTGGTGCAACGTCAGCGCCTCCTCGGCGGAGATGCGCTCGCCGGCGCGGACCCTGGACGCGATCTCGCGCACTTCCGGGTCGCGGCGCGCGGCGCCGGCGCGCGGGGCCCGCCAGGGCTCGACGACGGGAGGGGTCGTGGAGGGCGTCATGCGGTTGGCTCGTGGGGGGCGAGGGTCGAGGGGGGCGGGGCCCGATACGCGCACCCCGGGCGTCGGGGTGGCCGTGGGGGAGAGTAAGCCCGGGCGGGCCAGAGTAAACCCGGCCCCACCGCGCAACCGCTTACGAATCCGTGATCGTGGGATGGAGGGGGCCCCGCGCCGCATCCCCGCCTGCTACGGTCCCCGCGGTTCCGCCCAGGAGGCCACCCCGATGCTCGTCCAGGTCCTCGCCCTCGTTCTCGCCCCGATCGTCCAGCAAGTCCCGTCCGCGGGCTCGAATCCCGGGGTGGGCTGCACGCCCGGCCCGCGGGTCACGGTCCGCCTCGACGAGTGGCGGGCGGCGGAGTCCGCGTGGGAGGCCCGGGTCCGCGAGCTGCGCGGCGCCGAGCGGCGCGCGCTGCGCAAGCAGGATCCCGTGACCGACTTCACCGCGTCCTTCGAGGAGCTGGCGCAGGCCGGCGAGGGCCGCGCGTGGCTCTGGCTCGCGCGGCACGCGGACCGCGCGGAGCTCGGGATGCGCGCGCGCCAGGAGCGCGAGGTCGAGCTCTGGGAGCGCGTGATCGGCGGCTCCGCCGGCTGCGACTGGCTGGCGGAGGCCGTCGGCGAGATCGCCGACCGCCGCCGCGTGCTGGGCGCCGAGCGCGTCCGCCGCCTGCTGCAGGCGGTCGCCGACGGTCCGGGGTCGGTCGAGCTGCGCTCGAAGGCCGGCTGGGAGCTGGCGCGACACGTCGAGCGCGAGGAGGGCCTCGAGGCCGCGCGGGCGCTGTACGAGGGGCTCGCGGCGGAGTTCGAGGGCTCCGAGGTCGCGCGGGCCGTGGCCGAACGCCTCTACTCGCTCGAGCACCTGTGCGTCGGCTGCGAGGCGCCCGACTTCGAGGGCCGGGACGTCGACGGCGGCGCGCTCCGTCTGTCGGATCACCGCGGCAAGATCGTGCTCCTCGACTTCTGGGGGCTCTGGTGCAAGCCGTGCGTCGAGGAGCTGCCGAACCTCGCCGCGCTCCGGGAGCGCCACCGCGACGGGCCGTTCGTCGTCCTCGGGATCGACTCGGGCGACGAACCCGACCACTTCCGCGAGCGCGCGCCCGAGCTCGGCGTGACGTGGCCCAACGTCCTCGACGGCACGCGCGGACCGGTGACGGAGGCCTACCGGATCCGCGTCTTCCCGACGACCTACGTGCTCGACGCGCGTGGAGTCATCCGGCACGTGGGCCTGCGCGGGCAAGAGCTGGGGCGGGCCATCGACGCACTCGTGGCCGAGCTCTCCGCGCGCCGGTAGCCGAAGTCCGGGCTCCCGGCGGCCGGGCTTTCCCCGACGGGCCGTGCCTGGTGGGGGGGAGCGGGCTAGACTCCTCGCCCGTTTCCCGTCCCGCAGCCGCCCTGGAGCCAAGATGTCGCAGACGAAGACCCCGCCCCTGATGGAGAAGATCGTCTCCCTGTGCAAGCGCAGGGGGTTCGTGTTCCAGGCCTCCGAGATCTACGGGGGGATCGGCAACACGTACGACTACGGGCCGCTGGGCGTCGAGCTCCTGCGGCGCGTGAAGGACGCCTGGTGGCGTGAGGTCGTCACGGCGCGCGGGGACGTGGTCGGGCTCGACTCGGCGATCATCCAGAACCCGGCCGTGTGGAAGACCTCGGGACACGTCGACGGCTTCAGCGATCCGATGGTCGACTGCAAGACGTGCAAGGCGCGCTTCCGCGCCGACAAGCTCGACGAAGCCGTCTGCCCGGAGAAGCCCTCGAAGCACCCCGGCGAATGCAAGGGCGAGCTGACCGAGCCGCGCTCGTTCAACCTGATGTTCAAGACGCACGTCGGCCCGATGGAGGACTCCGGCGCCGTCGCCTACCTGCGC
>CAYGPA010000606.1:0-2958 GCA_964351535.1 uncultured Planctomycetaceae bacterium | reverse complement strand
TCGTCCGCTGGCCCACGCTCCCTGCGGGCACCTACAAGGTCGGCAACCTCTACCGCGACGTCGAGCAGACGATCGCGGTCGCGGGCCCCGACACCCGCGTCGCGCTGGACTGACGCGACCGCGCGAGCAGCGCCGCGACGTCGGCTCCTAGGGATCGACCGTCGCGGCGTCGTCGTCTTCCTCGTACTCGCCGGGGAAGAGGTCGTCGTGTTGGACCGCGCGATAGCGGTCGTAGCGCTTCTCGGCGGCGAGCTGCTCGAGCTGGACGAGCGGCGCCTTGAGCCCGAGGCGGTGCAGCTCCTTGCGGAACGGGAAGTCGCGAATCCCGGCCAGGGAGCCCCGCGGGCCCGCGTCGAGGACCACGCGGCGTCCGGCCGAGTGCGCGTCGGCCACGCGTTGCGCCAGGGAGCGCCAGTACGCACTGCGGTAGCGCCGTGCCAGCTGGACGGGCTCCCGGAGGTCGAGGGAGTCGACGCCGAGGCGCTCCTCGGCGATGTAGTGGTGGTTCGCGTCGCGCGTCAGGAACAGGTCGTCGGTCACCAGCAGCTCGGCCGCGCGGCGCTCCCAGGACCGATCGGGGTTGCCGCGCTGGAGCACGACGTGGAAGCCCACGAGCAGGACGATGCTGAGCGCGCCGAGCAGCGCGACCCGCGAGGCGGCGCGCGGAGTCTCCAGGCGACCCATCCCGTAGGCGAGGCCGACGGCCGCGACCGGCAGCACGGCGATCGCGGGCAGCGCGAAGCGCCCCATGTTCATCAGCGCCGGCGGCACGATCGCGCCGGCCAGCCACAGGCCGATCCACAGCGCCGCGGGCCTGCCCTTGCCCTGCGGCAGCGCGAGCCCGAGCACGCCGATGGTGGCGACGCCGAGCCCCGGGATCAGCGTGAGCACCACGCTGTACGGCTTGGCCAGGAAGTCGCCGGGTCCGCCCGCGAGGGCCACGAGGATTGCATCCAGGAAGTCGCCCGGCGGCGCGGTCGCCGGCACGAGGTCGGCGAGCAGGACGACCGCTCCGAGCACGACCGGCGCCGCGAGGAGCCAGCCGCGCGCGATCCAGGGGCTCTCGCGGTCCGCGCGTTCCCGCCGCGGACGCGCCAGCACGGCGACCGCGACGGCCGGGAGGAGCAGCGCGTGACCCATGTACAGCATGCAGCCCGCGACCCACAGCAGCGCGGCGCGGCGCGCGTGTCGAGCCGGTGACAGACCCGGTCCGCCGACCAGTCCGAACAGCACGAGCGAGGCTCCGAGCAGCGCCGCGCCGAACGGTCCCGGCGTCGTGGCCGCCAGCATGCCCATCGGCGCCAGGAACGCGATCCCGACGCTCGCCAGCGCGCGCACGCGCGCGAGTCCCATCGACTGCAGCGCCGCGACCGCGACCGGCACGGCCAGGGCCCAGCACAGCGCCGACAGCACGTACCAGGCTCGCTCGGATCCCAGGAAGCTCGCGAGCGCCTGCGCGATCGGCATCAACAGGAGGTGCGGATGCATCCACGCACCCTGCGACGTCCAGCGCACGAAGCTCGGACCGGGGTCCAGCAGCGGCTGGGTCGGGAAAGTCAGCGCGCAGACCGCGAGCACACCGCCGACGACGGCGGCCTGCACGATCCCCGCACGGTGGTCACGACGCGCCTCGTCCGCGATGTCCTCGCGGCTCTTGGGCATCGGAACCGGACCAAAGGGATCTTCCAGGCCGGGCCGCGGCGACGCGGTCACGACCCGGAACTCGGCCAGGGTATGAGTCCTTCCCACCACTTCGGGACCGAAGTCCCCCCGCTCGAATTCTCCGCGTGGTGCCGAGAACCCGCAATGCCCTATCGAGTGAAGGTGCGGGGGGACCGACCGGCGGGGGTCCCCACCGGGAAAACTCTTCCGGCGCGACGGGGTTGGGTGCCGGAAGCTGGCTGGCCCCGGCCGCAGGCCCGGTCCTTCCGGAAGGGCGGCTCCCGGGGCTCCCGGCGCGGCTCGACGCCCGGGCTGTCGAACTCGAGGGCTCCCGCGTCGCAGCCGGGCGCCGAGCGGGCCGAACCTCGACGCGCCGCCGCAGTTCCTAGGATGATCGGCGTGACTCCCTGGAGCCCGCAGAGTTCGGCCGCCGTCCTGGCCCTCGCCGTGGGGATGCTGACCGCGTCGGCCCCGCGGTCGACGGGCGGTCCGCCGTTCCCGGGACCGCTGGCGGGCGTCGCGCTGCCGATGCACTACAAGGAGGCGCACCGCGACTACGACCGCGAGCTGCGCGAGATCCGCGAGCTCGGCGCGGACTGGGTGCTGCTGGTCGTCGCCACGCGCCAGGCGAACGCCACCGCGAGCCACGTGCCGCGCACGTCCGACCGCACGCCGCCCGACGCGCGCATCGCCGCGACCATCCGGCGCGCGCGCGAGCTGGACCTCGACGTCCTGCTCATGCCGATCGTCCTGCTCGTCGAGGCCGGGCCCGACGACTGGCGCGGCAACCTGCGGCCCGCGGATCCCGACGCGTGGTGGGAGTCCTACGGCGAGTTCGTGGGCGGGCTCGCGGAGCTCGCCGCGCAGTCGGACGCGACGGCGCTGGCGGTCGGCTCGGAGCTCGCCAGCCTCGAGTTCGAGGAGACGCGCTGGCGCGCGCTGATCGCGACGGTGCGCGAGCGCTTCGAGGGTCTCGTCACGTACTCCGCGAACTGGGACCACTTCGACCGGATCGAGTTCTGGGACGCGCTCGACTTCGCCGGCATGACCGCCTACTTCAAGCTGACCGCCGAGCCCGACCCGACCCTCGCGCAGCTCGAACAGGGCTGGCGCGTCGCGCGCAACGAAGCGCGGCGCCTCGGCGCGCGCTCGCAGCTCCCCGTCGTCCTCACCGAGGTCGGCATCCCCAGCCTGCGCGGCGGCGCCGCGGCCCCGTGGGACTACACGCGCGAGGCCCCGGTCGACCTCGACCTCCAGCGCCGCGCCTTCGAGGCCTTCGCCAACGTGTTCCTGCCC
>CAYGPA010000605.1:0-2959 GCA_964351535.1 uncultured Planctomycetaceae bacterium | reverse complement strand
GCTGACCCTCGTACAGCGTCACGTGCCCGTCCTCGGAGAAGTAGAGCTTCACGAAACCCGACAGCAGCAGCACGGCGATGCCGAGGTGCGCGACCAGGATGCCGGCGCGCGACGCGTCGCGGCGCAGCCGGACGACGCCGCCGACCAGCAGGTTCGCGAACAGGAGCGAGAGCACCAGGTTCGCGCCCGGCAGCGGGATCGGCACCGGACCCAGGTGATGGACCAGGAAGAACGACTCGAAGTACTTCTTCTGGACCTGGAACAGTCCGTGGTCGACCTGCTCGAGGGTTCCGAGCCACGTCAGCAGCCCCAGCAGCGCGAGCAGAACGCACGCGAGCCCCACGGACGACAGGACGTTGAAGAGCTTCTGGAGGAGGGGGCGCATGACTACCTCGCGTTCCGCAGCGACCGGCAGAAGGTCATGAAGTCCGCGCGCGCCGCCTCGACCCGCGCGGCGGGTCCGATCAGCTTCACGAACACGGAGCGGTCGGGTCCGATCGACAGCACGCCCAGGAGCAGCGCGCTCTCCACCGACTCGCCGCCCATGCCCCGGTACGCGCCGGGGATCTCGACGAAGAGGCTGTCGTTGCCGAGGACCGTCACGCGCTCGAGCTCCGCGAGCTGCGCGCGCTCGAGCGGCGCCGCGCCCATCTGGCCGAACCAGCGGTTGACGTTCGCCAGCGCGCCGCCGCCGTCGCCGCTCAGCACGGAAACGTAGCACTCGAGCTCCTCGCCGTCGCCGACCCAGAAGCTCGCGGCGCGGTAGGGGCGTTCGGGACCCGGGCGCCAGCCGGCCGGCACGTCCCAGGTCAGGTCGGAGCCGGGTTTCGACGGAGCCTGGCGGGTGGCGCGCGGAGCGGCCGCGGCGCGGAACGAATCCGCCAGCTGGCGGAAGGCCTCGACCTCTGCGGCGATCACGTCGCGCGGTCCGACCATCTTCAGGAAGCGCGAGCCGGTCGCGGCGATGCTCAGGAGTCCGACCATGCGGTACTCGGCCCGCGCCTCGCCGCCCATGCCGGAGTACGTGCCCTCGAAGTCGACCCACGTCGCGGGCTCGCCGAGCAGCTCGGCGGAAGGCAAGGCGGCGACGCTCGCGCCGTCCAGCGGCGGCAGCGACATCTGCCCGCGCCAGCGGTTGACGTTGGCCGTCAGGCCGCCCGCGTCGCCGGGCAGGACCGTCAGGTAGCACTCCGCGCGCGGATCGCCCGCGACGCGGAAGTCCGCCGCGCGCATCGAGCTCGGTGCGACCTCGAGCCAGCTCGCGGGCGTGGTCCAGCTCCACGCGGAAGCGGCCGAGCCGCTCGCCGCGCCCAGGGGCTGCAGGCCGAAACGTTCCGCGGGACCGGCGTCCCAGCGCAACTCGGCGGCGGCGCCCTCGACCACGCGCCGCGTCTCGATCGAGCGCACGCCGCCGCCGTCGGCGCACGCACCGCCGATGAAAAGCACCGGGCAGAGGAACGCCGCGACGCCCCAACGAATCGCATCGCGTCCGCCGGCGTCACCGGCGCACGCGAACGGAGAGCACTCCTGAACCATGCTTGCCTCGTCTCGCCGGAGAGCTTCCAGGCCCCGGCCTCGCTCCTTCGAAACCCGTGGACCCCCCGTGGACACCGGAGGGTCGATCGCTGAGGCATCGTCCGCGGGGCGGCCCATCCTTTAATGACGAACTCTCGCAGGCCCCCCGGCGGGCCTTCTCCGGGACGACGGCGTCCCGGAGGAGGCCCGCCGCCGTCGTGCGCCAGTTCGGCGCGCGACGGCGGCGGGGCGCATGGCGATCGGGTATACCCGGCGCGGCTCGTCGCAGGGCGGCGCCCGACCATGAGAGACCGAAGCGCCTACTGGACCCGCAACGTCCGGATCCTCACGGGGCTGCTGCTGATCTGGTTCGCCGTCTCGTTCGGGCTCGGCATCCTCCTGGTCGAGCCGCTGAATCGCGTCCGGCTCCCGGGCTCGGGCTTCAAGCTGGGCTTCTGGTTCGCGCAGCAGGGCTCGATCTACGTGTTCGTCGCGCTGATCTACTTCTCCGTCTGGCGCATGAACCGCCTCGACCACGAGTACGGCGTGTCGGAGGACGAGGACGAGGCGTCGTGAACGTCCAGAGCTGGACCTTCACCATCGTCGGCCTGACGTTCGCGCTCTACATCGCGATCGCGCTGTGGTCGAAGGCGCGCTCCACGGGCGAGTTCTACGTCGCGGGCAAGGGCGTCCACCCGATCGCGAACGGCATGGCGACGGCCGCCGACTGGATGTCCGCGGCGTCGTTCATCTCGATGGCCGGCCTGATCTCGTTCCTCGGGTACGACGGCTCCGTGTACCTCATGGGCTGGACCGGCGGCTACGTGCTGCTGGCGCTGCTGCTGGCGCCGTACCTGCGCAAGTTCGGCCAGTTCACCGTGCCGGACTTCATCGGTACGCGGTACTACTCGAAGGCCGCGCGGGTCGTCGCTGTGATCTGCCTGATCTTCATCAGCTTCACCTATATCGCTGGGCAGATGCGCGGGGTGGGGATCGTGTTTTCGCGCTTCCTCGACGTGCCGATCACCCTCGGGGTCGTGATCGGAATGGGAATCGTGTTCGTTTATGCCGTACTCGGCGGGATGAAGGGCATCACCTACACCCAGGTCGCGCAATACTGCGTGCTGATCTTCGCCTATCTTGTGCCTGCGATCTTCATCAGTTTCCTTGTGACGGGTAGCCCGATTCCGCAGATCGGCCTGGGTTCGAAGGTTGAGGACGGGTCGGGGCTCTACGTCCTGCAGAAGCTCGACCTCGTGCTGCAGGATCTCGGATTCGGGGCTTACACCGATGGCTCCAAGTCGATGATCGACGTGTTCTGCATTACCGCCGCGCTAATGATCGGAACGGCGGGATTGCCGCATGTGATCGTGCGGTTCTTCACCGTGCCCAAAGCATCGGATGCAAGGAAATCAGCGGGTTGGGCACTGCTCTTCATTGCGCT
>CAYGPA010000604.1:0-2962 GCA_964351535.1 uncultured Planctomycetaceae bacterium | reverse complement strand
ACTCGTCGTCGCGCGTGACCTCGATCGAGAGCACGGTGCCGGCCGTGAGCTGCACCTCCACCTCGGACGTGTCGCCGGCCTCGACGCGCACGGGCTTGGCGGCGACGCCCGCCAGCGAGGCCGTCCGCACCAAGAGTTCGTAGCGCCCCGGCGCCAGGCCGTCGTAGACCGCGCGGCCGGTCGCGTCGCTCGTGCAGGCCGAGAGCGGCTCGAGCGGCGTCCCGTCGGCGTCGCGCACGAAGACCACGGCGTCCGCGACGGGCTCGCCGTCGGGACCGGTGACCAGCGCGCCGATCGAGCCCGCGTGCGGCAGGCGGAAGTCGACGCCCTCGACGTGCGCCCCGTGCTGGACCTCGAGTCCGCCGCGGACGACGCGCGCCCGGGAGCGCGTGCCGCCGAAGAACGACGAGCCGCCGGCGTGCACGCGGTAGGTGCCGTCGGGCAGCGCGTTCAGCTCGTAGCGTCCCGCCAGGTCGGTCTGCGTCTCGACGTAGCGCCCGCCCGGGAACGCCGCCGGTCCGTCGACCGAGAGCGTCACGCGCGCCTGCACGGGCTCGCCGTCGGGCCCTTCGACCCGGCCCGAGATGCGCCCGAACGGGACGTCGAAGTCGAGCTCGACCTCGGGCCGAGCCGGGATCTCGCGCGCGAACGGGATCACGCTCTGCTCACCGGGTCGGCTGGGGAACGGGTTGAGGCTGACGACGTAGGGGCCGGGTCCGTCGACCACGAGCTCGTACCGACCGTCCGCGCCCACCCCCGTCTGGGCCATGCCCTGCATCGTCCCGTCGACCTCGCGCAGGAAGCCGAGGATCGCGTCGCCGAAGGGCTCGCCGCCCTGACGCACGACGCCGTGGACGCGCACGGGATCGGAAGGCGGCGTGCCGAACACGACGTGCGTGACCTCGCCCTCCTTCACGTCGACCACGGCCACGTCCATCGACTCCATCATCGCCGCTGCGTTGCCGCCGGCGCTCGCGGTGCTGAGGTCGGCGCCGCGGTCGATCGCCAGCACGGTCCAGGACGCGGGCTCGACGGCGTCGACGCGGAAGCGGCCCTC
Organism: uncultured Planctomycetaceae bacterium; assembly: GCA_964351535.1. Lineage (GTDB taxonomy): Bacteria > Planctomycetota > UBA1135 > UBA1135 > JAUIDW01. Next base: position 1,905 of record CAYGPA010000604.1, on the reverse strand, counting down.
GTCGTCCGTGCTCGCGATGTGCGAGTCCACGGTGCCGAGCTGCCAGCGGATCAGGTTGATCATGCGGCCCTGCGCCGGACCGCCGTCGTCGTCGTAGATCTCGCCGGTCACGGTGCCGCCGAGCGCGAGCGTCAGCTCGACGTCCTGCACGCGCTCTCCAGGCGCGACCTCGATCGCCGCCGTGGCGCTGCGCGCGAAGCCCGGCGCGCGGGCGGCGAGCGCCACCTCCCCCGGAGGGATGCCGATCAGCTCGAAGCGGCCCGACGCGTCGGTCGTCGCGTTCGGCGGCGGCGGCAGCCGGGAGAGGGCCTGCTCCGCGACCGTGCGCCCGGTCTCGACCTGCACCGTGGCGTCGGCGACGGCCTCGCCGTCGGGTCCGCGCACGATCCCCGAGGCGCCGGCGGCACGCTCCAGCACGAGTTCCACGGGACCGGAGTTCGCGGAGCGCGGCAGGGACTCGAGCCGCGGGGCGGCGAGGACGTGCTGCGGACCGCGCGCGTCGAGGCGCCAGGTCCCCGCCTCGAGGTCTTCGAGCTCGAAGCGGCCGTCCGCGTCCTGGAACCTGCGCTCGACCGACGCGGAGGCCGTCTCCCCGATGGCGCCCTCGACGATGCGCGAGGCGTGGATCGTGACGTCGGCGAGCGGCGCCCCGCGCGTGTCGAGCGCGCGGCCCGCGAGCGTCAGCGGCGGGTGCAGCACGACCGCCAGGTCCGCGGTTCCGGGCCGCACGCCGTCGAGGCGCGCGCGGTGCGTCCGGCCGTCCTCGGCCTCGACCTCGCACGTGACCACGAACGGCCCGCCGCCGAGCCCGGTCACGCGGAACTCCCCGCGCTCGTCGGACTCGCCCGCGCCCTCCGCGCCGCGCAGCGCGTTGAAGGCCGTCGGGCCGAAGCCGTGCGCGGGGTCGAAGCCGACGCGCACGGTGACGCCGGCAGCGGGCGCGCCCGAGGCCCAGGCGACGCGGCCCGCGATGGCCTGGCCCTCGCCGAGCTCGATGCGGAGATCCGGCACGCGTTCGCGGTCCTCGAGCTCGATCGCGACGCGCTCGCCGTCGAGGAAGCCCGGGGCGCGCGCCTGGATGGAGAGCCGCCCCGGCGGCAGCGCCGCGAGCTCGAAGCGTCCCGCGTCGTCGGTGGACGCCCCGCGCACGACCGGCTCGTCGAAGCCCATCATCGTTCCGGAGAGCAGACCGCGGACGGTCGCCGCGGGAATCGGCTCCCCCGCCGAGGAGACCACGCGTCCGCGCACGTTCGCGCCGACCCGGAGCTCGAGCTCGAGGCGCCGCTCGCCGCAGGCCTCGAGGTCCTCGAGCGTCACGAGGTGCGCCGCCAGGTTCGCGGGCAGGACGATCAGCCGGTGTCGGAGGCCGGCGGGCAGCGGGGGCAGCGCGAAGGTCCCGCCCGGGCCGGACGCGAGGTCGAGGCTCAGGGCCTCGTCCCCGCGGTGCTCCTGCGCGGTCGCGTCGAGCTGGTCGGGGCGCAGGTGCAGCGCGATGCCGGCGAGCTCCGCGCCTCCCACCGCTCCCGAGGATCCGGGGGGAGCGCGCAACACGCCGGTCACGCGCACGCCGCAGCGCGGCCGCAGCTCGACCGGAGTCGTCGTCGGACACGGAGCCGGCACCGTGCGCGCCATGTAGAACCGGCTGCCGTGCGCGGCGAGGTGCACGCGCGCGAGGTCCGCCGGCACGTCGAGCACGAACCCGCCGTCCGCACCGACGGCGGCGCGCGCCACGACGGCCGCGTCCAGCGCCGCCTCGCCGCGTCGGACGTCGTGCGCGAGCGCGCAGAGCTCGGCGTAGGTCGTCTCCGCGCGCAGGGCCCAGACCTCGAGTTCGGGATCGGAGGCTGCCCCGCCCGCCGGATCGGGTCGCACGACCACGCCCTCGACGCGGGCCACACCGAGCGG
>CAYGPA010000603.1:0-2978 GCA_964351535.1 uncultured Planctomycetaceae bacterium | reverse complement strand
GCCCCCGATCGAAGGCCCCGTTCTGATCGCCGGCGGCGCCGGCTACATCGGCAGCCACGCCGTCCGCCACTTCCAGGAGAGCGGCGTCGAGGTCCTCGTCCTCGACAACCTGTCGACCGGCCACCGCGAGGCCGTGACCGCGCCGCTCGAGGTCGTCGACCTGGGCGACCGCCAGGAGCTCGACCGCGTCTTCCGCGAGCATCGTCCGCGCGCGGTCGTGCACTTCGCCGCGAAGTGCTACGTCGGCGAGTCCGTCGAGAAGCCCGCGCTCTACTACCGGGAGAACGTCCACTTCACGTGGAACCTGCTCGAGGCGATGCGCGCCCACGAGTGCCGCGACATCGTGTTCTCGAGCACCTGCGCGACGTACGGCGACCCGATCGAGGTGCCGATCACCGAGGCGCACCCGCAGAAGCCCATCTCGCCCTACGGCCGGACGAAGCTCCACATGGAGCACATGATGGAGGACTACGCCCGCGCCTACGACCTGCGCTTCGCCGCGCTGCGCTACTTCAACGCGGCCGGGGCCTCCCAGCGCGGCGACCTGGGCGAGGACCACGCACCGGAGACGCATCTGATCCCGCTCGTGCTGCAGGTCGCGCAGGGGAAGCGCGACGAGATCCTGATCTTCGGCGAGGACTACGAGACGCCGGACGGGACCTGCATCCGCGACTACATCCACGTCGAGGACCTGGCGGACGCGCACCGGCGCGCGCTCGCAAGACTGCAGGGCGGCGAGCCGCACGTGATCTGCAACCTCGGCACGGGCAAGGGCTTCTCGGTGCGCGAGGTCATCGACGTCGCCCGCGAGGTCACCGGCCACGCGATTCCCGCGCGCGTCGTCGAGCGCCGCCCGGGCGACCCGCCCGAGCTCGTCAGCGGCGGAACGCGCGCGCGCGACGTGCTCGGCTGGGAGCCGCAGCGGCCCGCGATCGCCGACATCCTGGCCGACGCCTGGCGCTTCCACGTCGAGCATCCCGCGGGCTTCGGCTCCGCGGACGACCGGTGACCGCGACCTGGACGGTCCTGGGCGGGGGTACGATCCTGCCCCAGGTCGGGCTGGGCTGCGCGGGCTACGCGCTGCGCCCGCGGCCGGGTGCACCCGTCACGCTCTTCGACTGCGGCCCCGGCACCGTGCGCGCGCTGGCCGCCGCGGGGATCGGGCTCGAGGAGGTCGAGCGCGTCGTCCTGAGCCACTTCCACGTCGACCACTGCCTCGACGTGTTCGCCCTGGCCTTCGCGCGGCGCAATCCGACCGTCGCCGCGCCTCCGCTCGAGCTCGTGGGCCCGGTCGGACTGCGCGCCGTGCTGCAGGGAGGCCACCAGGCCTTCGGGCGCGGCGTCGAGGATGCCGGTCGCACGCTCGTCGAGGTCCCCGTGCGCAGCGCGGGGTTCGAGCTGGACCGCCCCGGCCTGCGGCTGACGTGTGCCGCCACCGAGCACAACGCCGACGCCCTCTGCTGGCGGGCGGAGCTGCCGGACGGGACGAGCGTGGCCTACAGCGGCGACGCGACCGAGGTCGAGGCGCTGGCGACGACGGCGCGCGAGGCGGACCTCTTCACGTGCGAGTGTTCCCATCCCGAGGACGCGGGGACGCCCAACCACCTCACGCCCGGAGCCGCGGGCCGGATCGCGCGGCGCGGCGGCGTGCGCAGGCTGCTGCTGAGTCACTTCTATCCGGACGTCGACCGCGAGGAGGCGCGCCGGGTCGCCGCGCGCGAGTACGGCGGACCGATCGAGATCGCCCGCGACGGCCTCGCGCTCGAGGTGCGGCGCGAAGCCTGACGTGGCCGTGACAGAACGCGGTGGGATCGGCCCGCCGCGTCGCTCACAATGAGGGCACGCATGCGCTTCGTCCCCACGCTCTTCCTGGTCGGCCTCTGCGCCGCAAGCGTCCTCGCGAATCCGCCGATCGACCCGGCCGCCACGCGCGCCGCGGCGGCGATCGACCGCGCGGACCTCGACGCGCACCTCCAGGTGCTGTCCGATCCGGTCCTCGAGGGTCGCGACTCGCCCAGCGTCGGCCTGCGCCGGGCCGGGCGCTACGTCGCGCAGGCCTTCGCGGACGCCGGGCTCTCCCCGGCCGAGGGCCTGGACCCCGCCGACCCGGAGGCGTACCTGCGGTCCTTCACCGTCAAGCTCCCCCGCGCCGAGCCCGACGGCTGCTCGCTGGAGCTCGTCGAGGGAGCCCCGGAGGGGCTGGAGCCCTTCGAGCTGGATCGCGACTTCGTGCCGGTCTCGGTCTGCACCGGCTCCGCCGAGGGTCCGCTGATCTTCGCCGGGTTCGGGATCGACGCCCCGCGCCGGCGCTACAGCGACTGGAAGGGGCGATCGCTGAAGAAGAAGGTCGTGCTGATCCTGGAGGGCGAGCCGCGCCACGAGAAACTGCTCGACGGCCCGGAGATCTCCGAGGAGGCCTCGCTCTGGCGCAAGGTCGGCAACCTGCGCAAGGCCGGTGCGGCCGGCGTGCTCGTGGTCCGCCGGCCGCGCGCCGACGGCGCCGAGGTCCCGTTCGGCTTCCGCTACACGTGGGCCCGCTGGAACGGCTACGCGACCCTGCCGGCCCCCGGCCGCACTCTGCCGGTGCTCGAGGTCACGACCGCCTGCGCCAGCGCCCTGCTCGGTCAGGACGTCGAGGAGCTCGCGCGCCGGATCGAGAGCTCCGGCAAGCCGCTCGGCCTCCTGGACGTCGACCGCCGCGTGGCGTTCTCGGGAGACGTGACGGGCGATCGCGTCGCGGTCGAGAACGTCGTGGCGCGCATCCCCGGCACCGACCCCGAGCTGCGCGAGCAGTGCGTCGTGATCGGCGCGCACTACGACCACGTCGGCGTCGACCCGCGCGGCCGCGTGGGCAGCGGCGCGGACGACAACGCCTCGGGAACCGCCGCGCTGCTCGAGATCGCCCAGGCCATGGCCGCCGCTCCGCCGCGCCGCACCGTCTACTTCTGCGCCTTCGCCGCGGAAGAGGACGGCCTGCT
>CAYGPA010000602.1:0-2979 GCA_964351535.1 uncultured Planctomycetaceae bacterium | reverse complement strand
GCTCGAGGCGCGCGCACGCCGCGGCGCCGCGCAGTTCGAGCACGGCGACCGCCCCCGGGCCGCGCGGCGTGAGCTCGCGGACGGCCCCCTGGGAGTCCGGGGCGCGGCTCAAGCGAGCCTCCACGCCTCCGGCGGGGCGGCCGGCGACGTCGCGGAGCCCGCCGCGTCGGCGAGCGCTTCGCGTCCGGCGACCAGGAGGCCCAGGCCGACGAGCTCGGGGACCTCGTGGACCCGCCGCTCGCCGAAGATCGGGCTCGCGTCCGTGCGCTCGGCGGCGGCGAGGCTCAGGAAGCCGCGCGCGCCGCCGGTCAGCACGACCGGCGCGTCGTCCAGTCCCGCGGCCGCCGCGACGGACCGGACCAGCCGCTCCGCGGCGCCCCGGAAGCCGACGGCGACGCCGGCGCGGATCGCGCCCGGCGTGTCCTGACCGAGAGCCTCGGCGCGCGGGTCGACCTCGACGGCCGGCAGCCGCGCGGCGCCGCCGGAGAGCGCCCGCGCGAGCAGCTCCGGGCCGGGCGCGATCGCGCCGCCGAGGAAGCAGGGGCGCCCGTCCTCGACGAGCACCGCATCCACCGTCAGGGCCGTGCCGGCGTCCACGACGACGGCCGAGCCCCCGAGCGCCGCGGCCGCGCCGCGCGCGGCGAAGAGCCGGTCGAGGCCGATCGTGTGCGCGTCGCGGCAGCGCACCAGGACGCCGGGTTCGGGCGGCGCCCAGACGCCCGCGGGGCAACCCGTGCGCAGCGCGTCCTCGATCTCCGCGTCGAGCTCCGGGGGCGCGACGCTGCTGACGAACGCCGCCGCGGGCACGGGCTCTTCGCCGATCCACCCGGCGACCTCGGCGGAGAGCCCGGGCCGGGTGGAGAACTCCGCGCGCCGCACGACGCGCGGCCGCGCGTCCTCGGCGACGCGGAAGAGCCGCAGCTTGCAGCGCGTGTTGCCGAGGTCGACCGTGAGGTGGTGCGTCGCCATGGCGGGCTTCGATCCGGTGCGACCCGGTTCCATCGGCTACCGCGCGGGGAGGCTCCCGTCGCGATCGGGCCTCAGTTCCCGCTGGGCGGGTCGATGAAGACCGTGCGGGTCTTGCCGAGGTTCTCGACCTCGACCTCCCACGGACCCTTGTGCAGGCTCGAGTTCTGCTTCACGTAGCTGATCGCGTCCGAGACGCTGTTCACCGGGTGGCCGTTGATGCTCTTGACCACGTCGCCCTCGCGCCCGCCGTGGCGCGCGATGGTCGAGTCCGGGGACAGCGAGCGGATCTCGATGCCGTCGTACTTGCCCGTGCGCGGATTGCGGTGGCGCGCCGTGCGCACCTCCTCGGACAGGATCTTCGAGTAGTTCTCGGAGATGTAGGCCATGTCCTCGGTGCCGACGCGCACGCGGTCGCCGTAGATCTGCGTGCGTTGCAGCGGCTGGCCGCGCTTCGTGGAGGTCCCGATGCGCCGCGGAGCCTCGCGCGTCGCGCCGACCGCGGTGCCCACGGCCGTGACGATGCGGTGGTTCACCGCGAAGTCGTCGGTCGTCAGCGTCTCCTTCTCGCGCTCCGGGTCGTCGAAGCTGAAGACCGCGCCCTCGGGCGTGACGTCGAAGAGCGTCACGTGCGTGTGGGGCGACTGCAACTTGTCCCCGACGCGCAGCACGCCGTCGTAGGTGTTCGTGAGCCGCACGTTGGCCTTGGGGTGGTAGGCGACCATCGCCAGGCTCTGCTCCGGCTCGACCTCGTCCATCTGCAGGTACAGCACGCGGATCAGGTCCTTGACCGGCGTCGTCCGCGTGATCTGCGGCACCTTCTCCTTCTCCTCGTCCTTGGTCGGCGGCGGCGCCGGCGGCTTGCCCGTCCAGTTGAAGTCGATCAGACCGTTCTGGACGCGGTCGTAGGAGATGATCTGGTCGGCCTCCTCGACGATCTCCTCGACGCTGTTCAGGACCTTCTCGACGTCGTCGCCGGTGACCCCGGTCCGGACGGTCTCGAGGTTGGTCACGAACCAGGCGATGTAGCCGGCCAGGGCGGCCGCGAGGAGACCCGCGAGGGTCCACGTCAGGAGCTTGAGCTGAGAAGTCGACATGGCTTTGGCGAGCTATCGTAGCGATGGAGAGCGCGGCCTCCGAGCCCCGCGGCACTGCTGCGGACGCCCGAGGGCCTGCGATCTTCCCCGCTGTTCGAACCGCATCCCGGTCGCCCGAGGGCTGCCGGGGGCCTCGAGCCCTCGCCCCCCCCTCTCAGGAGCCCAGGGAGAGCCCGCCGCCCCCGCGGCCGCCCCCGCCGTCCCGCGGCGGCGGGCCGGGCGAGCGCCGCTGCTGCTGCTGGCGCGGCTGCTGGGACTTGTTCGCCTCCTGGCCGCGGCCCTGGGTGATGCCCCGCAGGGCCAGGACGAGCTCGTCGGGCTTGTCGCTGGCCGACAGCGCATCCTTCAGATCGACGAGCTTGGCCTGGACGAGCCGCCGCAGCGACTGGTTGAACGAGATCAGCCCCGGGTCGCCGCCCTGGTCGATCACGCGCGCGATCTCCATCGTCTGCCCCAGCTCGAGGAGCTCGCGGATGCGGGGGTTCGACGTCATGAGCTCGCAGGCGGGCACGAGTCCCTTGCCCGCGGCGCGCGGCACGAGGCGCTGCGAGAGCACGCCGGCCAGGTTGTCGGCCAGCCGCATGCGCACCTGACCGTGCCGCTCCGCGCGGTAGAAGCCGAGGATGCGGTCCAGGGTCTGCGCGGCGTTGACGGTGTGCATCGTCGACAGCACGAGGTGACCCGTCTCGGACGCGTCGAGCGCCGCGGTCACGGTCTCCGCGTCGCGCATCTCGCCGATCAGGATCACGTCGGGGCTCTGCCGCAGCGCGTGCCGCAGGCCGTCCTGGAAGTCGAGGCAGTCGGTGCCGACCTCGCGCTGGCTGATGACGCAGCGCTTCTCGGTGAAGAGTAGCTCGACCGGGTCCTCCAGCGTGACCACGTGGCGCTCGGCGCTCGTGTTCATGTGCTGGATCAG
>CAYGPA010000601.1:0-2979 GCA_964351535.1 uncultured Planctomycetaceae bacterium | reverse complement strand
TGTCGTTCGCACCCGCCGACCTCTTCACGCTGAACCTGGAGGGCGCCGGGATCTCCGAGGGCGGCGCGCTGCGCATGCTCGGCGGCGAGCTGTCCGGACCGACGGGGGCCGCCGCGACGGGGCTCGCCCCGTTCGCCGACCTCTCCCACCGGAGCCTGCGCGCCGCGCGTGCCTCGGGCGTCGCCCTCCGCAGCGTCTCGCTGCGCGGCGCCGACCTCGCTCACGCGGTGCTGCGCGACGCCGACCTGCACGCCTCCGACCTGCGCGGTGCCGACCTGTCCCGCGCGGACCTGCGCGGGGCCGATCTCTCGGACGTCGACCTCACCGGCGCCCGTCTCGAGGGCGCCGACCTGACGGGCGCCACGCTGGAGCGCGCGCGCATCGAGGCCCTCCAGGTCCGCTCGGCCAGCATGACCCCCCGCGAGATGCAGGAGCTCCTCGAGAGACTCGCCGCGCCGCGGTGAAGCGGTGCGCGGCTCGCGTCAGGGCAGCGCGCGCTGCGCCCTACGCGTCGATCGCCGGCACGTAGTCCTGCGCGCCGGGCTGCGTCTGGCGCGTGGCCTTGACGTAGAGGTCGAAGAGCTTCTGCTCGATCGGGAAGCGGTAGTCGCCGCGCTTCAGGCGCCAGCCCGCGATCTTGGAGAGCGCGTCGCGCATCCAGGGCGCGCCCTCGGTGACGTGCTTGTCGTAGATCGCGGCCGTGTTGTTGTAGCGCGACCACGTGTGGCGGATGTCCGCCGGCAGCGGGGTGTTGTGCGAGTTGTACTTGTACTCGAAGCACTTGCCCCACTCGTGGAAGTCCTTCGGCGGGACGTAGCCGAGCTTGATGGCGGCGTCGAAGTCCTCGGTGCCGGGGATCGGGCGGAAGGGGTACACCTCGGAGCCCGCGATCGGATAGCGGTGCTTGATCTCCGCGGCGATCTTCAGCGTCGCCTCCATCGACTCGCGCGTCTCGCCGGGGTAGCCGATGATCCAGAACGTGCCGGGGATGATGTTGCGCTTGGCGAGCTCGCCGATGGCGACCGAGATGTGGTCGATCTCGATGTTCTTCTTGATGCGCTCCTGCATCTGCTTCGTGCCGGCCTCGGCGCCGAGCCAGAGCAGGTGGCACTTCGCTTCCTCGAGCAGGTCGCGCGTCTCGACCTTGTAGCGCATGATCGTCTCGATCTCGATCGTGCCGTTCCAGTGGATCGGCACCTTCAGATCGATCAGCGCCTCGCAGAACTCCTTCGTGCGCTTCTCGGCCACGCCGAAGTTGGCGTCCTGGAAGCGCAAGACGTCGAACTTGAAGCGCTGCTGCAGCTCGGCGATCTCCTCGGCGAGCTGGCGCCCGGGGATGGCCTTCCAGCGCCGTCCGGTCAGCGCGGGCGAGCAGCAGAACGTGCACGGCTCGGGGCAGCCGAAGCTCGAGAAGTGGCTGAACCCGCGCGGCGGGTTGTCGGGCGTCCAGTGGCCGGGCAGCGGGAAGCGGTGGCGCACCTTCATGCGCGTCGGCGTGGTCTGCAGCTCGGCGTAGCGCTCGTACTCGAGCAGGTGCCACGGCACGGGCTCGAAGGCGTCGAAGCCGACGACCGCACGGTGGTCCGTGTAGATCATCTTGCCGTCGCGCCAGACCGCGAGGCCGGGCACGTTGGCCAGGTCCTCGCCGTTCGCGACGGCCTCGCAGACCTCCATGAACGTGAGCTCGCCCTGGCCGATGCAGACGGCGTCGGCGACGTTCTGCTCGAGGTACATCTGCGGCGTGACGCTGGGGAACCAGCCGCCCTGGATGATCGGCAGGTTCGGGTACTTCTCGCGCACGGCCTTCGAGGCGACGTACCCGTCGTAGACCTGGTAGCCGAGGATGCACGAGCTGGCGAAGAGCAGCGCGCCGTCGCACGCCTCCAGCAGCTTGCCCATGTAGTCGGGATCGATCATCGCGTCGATCATGACCACCTCGTACCCCGCGGCCACGGGGCCGGACGCGATCTGCAGGAGCTCCAGCGGGAGCAGGTCCGCGCTGAAGATCTCACCGCGCGTCGGATCGGCGCGGTGGGGCAGGAACAGGACGATTTTCTTCGTGCGCTGAATCAAAGGGGGGGGATCTCAGGCGGGGGCGTGGGGGGTCACGCCGGACGTCATGTCCTTCTTGATCAAGTCCTCCTGGGTCTGGCCCGTCGCCTTGACGTACCAGTGGAAGAGCTTGTGCTCGAGCGGGAACGTGTAGTTGCTGTTCTTGAGGCGCCAGCCGGAGATGCGGCGCATCGCGGCGCGCAGCACTCCGGATCCCTCGGTCGCGAGGTTGTCGTAGAACGTCGACGTCACGCCGTAGCGGCGCCACGCGCGCAGGACGTCGGGCGGCATCTGGATGTCGTCGACCTCGAGCTTGTACTCCAGGCAGCCGCCCCAGTCCTCGAGCGTCTGCGGGCCCTTGTAGCCGCCGCGCACCGCGGTGTTGTAGTCCTCGGTGCCGGGGATCGGGCGGAAGGGGAAGATGTCCGACGCGGAGCGCGGGAAGAGGCGCTTCATCTCGGCGGCGACGCGCAGGGTCTCGAGCATCGAGTGCTTGTCCTCCTGCGGGTAGCCGATGATCCACGACGTGCCGGACTGGATGCCGCGCTCGTTCAGGCGGCGCAGCGCGATCTCGACGTCGGGGATCTTGATCTTCTTCTTGATGTTCTCCTGCTGCTCCTTGGAGCCCGCCTCGGCGCCCAGCGCGGCCATGTGGAAGCGCGACTTCGCCATGAGGTCGACCGAGGGCTCCTTGTAGCGCGCGATCGTCTCGATCTCGTACGTCGCGTTCCACCAGAACGGCGAGCCGGCCTCGATCAGCGCCTCGCAGAAGGCGTTCGAGCGCTTCTCGGCCACGCCGAAGTTGGCGTCCTGGAAGCGCACGATGTTGAACTTGAAGCGGTCGTGCAGCTCGAGCACCTGCTGGGCCAGCACGTCGCCGGGGATCGCCTTCCAGCGGCGACCGGTGACCTCGGGCGAGCAGCAGAA
>CAYGPA010000600.1:0-2993 GCA_964351535.1 uncultured Planctomycetaceae bacterium | reverse complement strand
GGCGCCGCGCGGTCGAAGCTCGGGCGCCGGCCGCCGCCGCGACGCCCGTCGTGGGCCAGCGTGAACTGGCTGACCACCAGCGCCGCCGCCCCCACGTCGAGGAGCGAACGATTCATGCGCCCGCGCTCGTCCTGGAACAGGCGGAAGTTCGCGACCCGCTCGGCCAGACCGCGCGCCTCCTCGTCGCGGTCGCCCTTCACCACGCCCAGGAAGATCAGCAGCCCGGCGTCGATGGCGCCGACGCACTCGTGCTCGACCTCCACCGACGCGCTCGAGACGCGCTGGATCAGGGCCTTCAACGCACGGGCTCCGCGAAGGCCGAGGCGGCGCGCGCGGTGAGCGCTTCCTCGATGCGCTCCAGCGCGACCTGGGCGCGCAGGCGCATCAGCTCGCCGCCCAGATCGCCCTCGGAAGTCTCGAGAGCGAGCAAGCGCTCCCACGCGCGGCGCGCCGCGGGCAGGTCCTCGAGCCAGAGTTCCTGGATCAGAGCCTGCTGCACGATCGGCAGCGGATCCGACGGGCTCGCCTCCTCCGCGCGCCGCGCGAGACGCAGCGCGGCGAGCGGCTCGCCGCGGCCCTGCTCCGCGGCGGCGAGCGCGGTCCAGTCGCGCACGGGATCCTCGCTGCGTCGCTCCATGCCCTCGAGCACCGCGCGCGCCTCGTCGGAGCGCCGCGCCTCGAGCAGCAGCAGCGCGAGGTCGAGCTCGGCGCCCGCGATCGCCTTCGAGTCGGTTCGCGGGTCGCCGCGCGCCGCGGCGAGCCATGCGCGCAAGGTCGCCACCGCCTGCGGGGGATCGCCCACGCGCGCGAGCAGCGAGGCCTGCAGCCGGCGCGCGGGCAGGTGTCCGGGGTCGAGCACGAGGGCGCGGTCGAGGCTGACGCGCGCACCCTCCCAGTCCCCGCGCAGCGCGAGGAAGTGCGCGCGGCCGTAGTGGGCCCAGATGCAGTCGGGATCCGCCTGCAGCGCGCGGTCGAGCAGGTGCAGCGCCGCGGGGACGTCGTCCTCGAGACGCGCCGCGAGCACGAGCCGCGCCGGGCTCGGTTGCTCGTCGGCGGCCCGTCGCCAGCGACGGCGCTCGGACTCGAGCACGCTCAGCACCGCGGCGGCGCGCGCGTCCGGCTCCGCGCCGGCGGCGCGCTCGGCGATCGCCGCCTGGATCTCGACGTCCTGCAGCATCGCCGCCACCGCGAGGTTGCGGGGATAGAGCGCGCGCAGGCGCGCCAGGGAGGCGCGCGCGGCGTCGAACTCGTCGCGCTCCATGTGCGTCCGCGCGCCGCGCAGCTCGCCCAGGTCCTCCGCGGCGATCGCGTCGTAGGGACCCGGGCGGGGCGTGAGGTCGATCGACGGGGCTCCGCGGCAGCTCAGCAGGCAGAGGCCGAGGCACGCGAGGAGCCCTTCGAGCCACCGCGCGCGCGGGCGCAGCGAGCTCATCGCCTCGAGCGGCCGACGAGGCGCAGCCGGGGCGAGCGGCTCTCCTTGCCGGCCTCGACGTCGTGGTAGTACACGTCGCCGCCGGCCTCGACGACGACGTCGACCGCGGTGATCGACTCGAGCACGACGAGCGAGCGCGTGGCGGCGAGCGAGAGCGCGTCGAGCTGGCCGCGGATCGGCAGCAGCGCGTTGGGCACGGCCACGGACTCCAGGCGCAGGCCGTCGCTCGTCGTCTTCACCTCGTGGCTGTGGTTCGTCGGATCCTGCTGCACGGCGACGTGCTCGAGCAGACCGCGCGGTCCGGTCACGCGGATCTCCTCGGCCACGATCACGGCCTGGTTCGAGAAGTCCTCGGTCCAGGCGCCCGCGGGAACGGCCGGCGGCGCGGCCTCGGACTGCGGCGTCGGCTCCTCCGGGGCGGAGTTCGTGGTGCAGGCGGCCAGCAGCAGGGCCGCGGCGACCGGACCCGCGAGAAACCGGGCCGCGTTGCGAAAACGGGCAGGGTCGAGAGTCCGAGCCGGGCGAAGCTTGGCGATCATGACGGGAATACCTCGAGCAAGGGACTTGGGCGCAGATCCGGGCGGTCCGTCGGAACGGCAGAGATCGTCGTGTCGCGGCGCGTCTCGTTCAACCGGGTGCTGCCGACCCGCGCGCCCGCGTCGGCCTCAGCGCAGGCCGCAGGCGCGCAGGGCGCGATCGCGCGTGGCGCGGGCGCGCGCACGAGCGACCTCGGCGCCTTGCGCGAGGATGCGGTCGACCTCCGCGGGATCCGCGAGCAGCGCCTCGCGGCGCTCGCGCGCGGGCGCGAAGTGCTCCTCGACGGCCTCGATCAGGCGCACCTTGAGATGGCCGTATCCGGGAGCGCTGTCGCCGCCCGCCCGCACGCGCTCGCGCCAGTCGTCGAGCTCGCTCGCGGGCAGGAAAAGCGCCAGGAAGTCGAGCAGCAGCACGCCGTCGGGGTCCTTGGGCTCCTCCGGGGGCCGGCTGTCGGTCAGGATCCGCCCGACCACCTTCTTGAGCGGCTTGCCGGTCTCGAAGATCCACACGCCGTTGCCGTAGCTCTTGCTCATCTTCTCGCCGTCCACCCCGGGCACCTTGGCGTTGCGGCGCTCGGTCGGGACGAGGGCGTCGGGGCGCTGGAAGACCTCCCCGTAGCGCGAGTTGAAGAACCCCGCCATGTCCTGGGTCAGCTCGATGTGCTGGACCTGGTCGCCCCCCACCGGCACGAAGTCGGAGTCGTAGGCCAGGATGTCGGCGGCCTGCAGCACGGGATAGAGGAACAGGCCCGCGTTCGGCTTGAGCCCGCGCGCGACCTTGTCCTTGTAGGAGACGGCGCGCTCGAGGACGCCCATGCCGGTGACGGTCGACAGGAGCCAGGCGAGCTCGCAGACCTCGGGCACGTCGCTCTGGCGGAACAGGTTGGCGCGCGCAGGGTCCAGGCCGCAGGCCAGGTAGGTCACGGCGACCTCGCGCACGCACTTGCGCAGCTCCTCGGGATCCTCGCTCGTGGTCAGCGCGTGGTAGTCGGCGATGAAGTAGAACTTCTCCCCGTCGCGCTCCT
>CAYGPA010000599.1:0-2994 GCA_964351535.1 uncultured Planctomycetaceae bacterium | reverse complement strand
GCATCCTGCTGTTCTTCGTCGTTGCGGGCGAACCGATCCTGACCGCGATGAAGATCCCCCTCGAGGCGTTCGAGATCGCCGGGGGCGTCGTGTTGTTCCTCTTCGCGATGTCGATGATCTTCGGTGAGAGCAAGCCCGAGGAAGAGGTCAAGCTGGCACGCAAGGCGAGCGAGACCGCGGTCTTTCCCCTGGCGGTACCTTCGATCGCCGGTCCCGGTGCCATGCTCGCGGCCGTGCTCCAGACAGAGAACCAGCGCTTCGGCCTGGCCGAGCAAATTCAGACGACCGGCGTCATGTTCTCGGTCCTGCTCGTGGTCATGCTGCTGATGCTGGCCTCGACCAAGGTTCAACGGCTGATCGGTGCCAGCGGCGCGAGCATCGTGAGTCGCGTCATGGGCATGATTCTCGCCTCGTTCGCCGTGACGAACGTCCTGGGCGGAATCCGCGGCTACTTCAGCATCCACTAGCTCGAGTCCGACGGCGGCAGGCGGCGCCCGAGACCCACGGACCCGGCGGCCTCCGATCGCCCCGGGCGGTGCGCTACGAACCGGCGGGGAGGATCTCCTCGCTCTCCGTGCGGGTCTTCGCGCCGTAGAGGTCGGAGAGGCGGCGGGTCAGGGGGCCGATCCGGCCGGGGCCGCCGTTTCCGCCGGGGCCGATGGGGCGGCCGTCGATCTCGGTGACGGCGGCGAGCTCGCCCATCGTGCCGGTGCAGAACACCTCGTCGGCGCGGTGGAACTCGGTGAGCGAGAGGTCGCCGACCTCGTGCGGGATGTCGTGCTCGCGGCAGAGATCGAGGACCGTGGCGCGCGTGACGCCCTCGGGGCAGGCGACGGTGCGGCTGGTCTTCAGGACGCCGTCCTGCACCAGGAAGACGTGCGTGGCGTTCGTCTCGGCGACGAAGCCGTTGTAGTCCAGCATGATCGCGTCGTCCGCGCCGGCCGCGTTGGCCTCCATCTTGGCGAGGATCGACTGCAGCAGGTTGTTGTGGTGGATCTTCGGGTCGAGGCAGTCGGGGGGGAAGCGGCGCAGCGAGCTCGTCGCGAGCTTCAGCCCGCCCTTGTCGTAGACCGGCGCCTTGTGCTCGGCGAGCACGATCAGCGTCGGGCCGGCCTGGTTCAGGCGCGGGTCCATGCCCGAGGTGATCTTCTCGCCGCGCGACAGCGTCAAGCGGATGTGCGCGCCGTCGCGCATGTCGTTGGCCTCGAGCGTCCGCTGGATCTCGCGGCGAATGTCCCGCTCCGACGGCACGCCCTCGATCCCCATGGCCCGGGCGGAGTGGGCGAGCCGCTGCAGGTGTCGTCCGAGGCGGAAGATGCGGCCCTCGTAGACGCGCAGCCCCTCCCAGCAGCCGTCTCCGCCCTGCACGAGCGAGTCGAACACGCTGATCTTGGCCTGCTCGCGGGGCAGCAGCTCGCCGTTGATGTTGACGAGGATGTTCGCGTTCTTCGGATTGAAGGTCTGCTTCATGAGCGGGTTGCGTCGGTCGTCTGGGTGCGCCCGATGGGCCGGATGCGATGGTTGGCGAGCTCGGAATAGAGGCCCTCGCACTCCCGCGCGAGCTCCTCGTAGGCGGGCGGGAGCTCGACCGCCTGCTCGCGGTACGGCGCGAAGCCCGTCGAGCGCAGCGTGTGCCCGTACCAGTAAGGACCCCAGCAGCCGTCGGTCTCGCGCGGCCCGGGCTCCCACGCGAGCATGCCGTCGTCGAAGGCGAGACCGACGCGCGCGCACAGCTCGGAGAGCACGCCGCGCGGGTCGAGCAGCACGTCGCGGCTGTCGACGACGATCGGGACCTCGCCGGTGCGCTCGCGCTCGCTCCGGAAGAGCTCCACCTGCTGCGGCAGGGCCGTGTCCTCGAGCGACACCTCGCCGAGCTTCTCGATCAGGGACCGGAGCATCGCCCGCGGCTCGCGGATCAGGAACGCGTTGCAGAGCTGCGCCAGCCACCCGCGGTCGACGTCCCGCAGCAGGTGGTGGGCCATGTGCTTCTGGTACCAGACCGCGCGGCCGCCGGGCACGGGTCCCGTCAGCTCCTCGACGACCTTGCGCCAGTCGCTCTCGTGCGTGGCGACGATCTCTGCCGCGAGCGGATGGGGCAGACCCGTCGTTCGCAGGTAGCTCGCGTAGAGCGGTTCGTCGGAGACGTGGGTGTCCGTCCGCGACCCGAACGAGCGCATCAGCGCCGTCGAGATGTTGCGCGGCCCGGACCACATGGCGAGTCGGAGAGTCATGGGAGGCGGCCTCGTGGCTGTTCGCCATAGCGTACAGCGCAATCGCGCCTCCCGACACCCCTCAGAAGCTCTCGGCCCTCGAGAAACTCTGCCCCGGGCCCATTTGTACGCTATAGTGGTCGGCGTGACCGCCCCT
Source organism: uncultured Planctomycetaceae bacterium (assembly GCA_964351535.1). Taxonomy (GTDB): domain Bacteria; phylum Planctomycetota; class UBA1135; order UBA1135; genus JAUIDW01. The sequence goes on along the minus strand of CAYGPA010000599.1, from coordinate 627 downwards.
CCCGACCTCCGCCTCCGCGAGCTGCGGGAGGCCCGCGGCTGGAGCCTGCGCGCCCTGGCCCAGCGCAGCGGAGTCTCCGCCGCGATGCTGTCGGAGATCGAGCGCGGCGCGAAGAGCCCGACGGTTCGACTCGCCTACCAGATCGCCCAGGCGCTGGACTGCTCGATCTCTGCCCTGCTCGAGGGCCGCGCCGGCCCGACCGCCGGGCCCGCCGACGGCCCCGCGACCGCGCCGCCCGCCGACGCGCCGCTCGATTCCGGCAGAGATCCGCAGGGGCCCCCCACCGACGACGCCGCGCGACCGCGTCGAGCCGCGGTCCTCGAGGAGCCCGGCGGCCGCCTCCGTCGCGAGTCCCACGGCAGTCCGCTGCTGCACGGTCGGCTCGAGGTCGTGGTCTACACGCTCGCGCCCGGCGCGAGCTCCGGCCCGCTGGCTCCCAACCGGCCCGGCACGGTCGAGCAGGTCGTGACGCTCGACGGCGAGGTCGAGCTGCTGCTCGACGGCCGGCCGTCGAGGCTCGAGCCCGGAGCGAGCGTGGCGCACGGCGTGCACACGACGGAGTACCGCAATCCGTCCGACGCCCCGGCCCGCTTCCTGGTCCTCGTGGACACGACGCGCTGCTGAGTC
>CAYGPA010000598.1:0-2998 GCA_964351535.1 uncultured Planctomycetaceae bacterium | reverse complement strand
CACCGCCTTGCGCGCCGTCAGCCCGGACCCCTCGCGGAGTGGCTGTGCGGGCCGCAGCCGCACGGCCGGCGCGCGCAAGCCCTCCAGCAGGCGGTCGAGGTTCGCCTCGGTGACCTCGACGCGGTTGGGATTGGTGTCGAGGGTCACGTGGGTGGGCGAACTTCGCGGGGGCGGCGCCGGTGAGCCGGAAGACTACTGCGCGAGCAAGCCTCGATCGAGGGGCTCCGCCTGCCCCTCCTTGCTCGCTACGCGCCGGGACCGGTGGCGCGCACCGCGAGTGTGCCCAGGACCACCGCGTCCCGCGCGACGAGCACCCGCCGGGACCCGGCCGCGAAGCCCCCGGGTCCGCGCTCGCGCAGCTCGCGACCGAGGAACACGCGAGCGACACCCTCGCGGACCTCCGCGCCGGCGGTGGCCACGTGCGGTCTCCACGGCGTTCGAGTCGCGCCCGTGAGAGCGGGGCGACCGGGCGACACAGCTGCCTCCCGACAGGCTCCCGGCCCGGACGATTCACGACGCGTAGAACGAACCGGCTCGACCCGCTGCCTGCTGGTGCCTTGCGGGCGCCGGCCCCGGAGCGAGCGACCGTCGAGGACGCCGGAGTTCGCAGAGTGCCGGCAGGGGCCGAGAGGCAGGCGAAGGCCGCCGGTCGTGTCGTTTCGGCTGCGTGCTCGTGAATCGCTCCAGCTAGAGCGAAGCCAGGAACTCGAGCGTCGCCTCCGCGAAGCGGTCGGCGCGCGGACGGTCGGTGCGCAAGAGCTCGAGGTGGCGGCGCGCGCAGCTCGCGTGCGGGCTCGTGGGCGCGACCATGCGGTCGACGAGGTGCGCCGCGGCCAGCCGCGTCGCGGGCTCGGGGTGGTCGAGGCTCGTCGCGGCGACGTGCAGGCCGAGCAGCGTCTCGGCGCGCTCCTCGAGCAGGACCTCGCGCTCGTCGAGGGCGAAGAAGGCGATCGTCACGAGGGCGCGACGGCGCGCGTAGCCGCGCGAGGCCACGGGGAGCGGCAGGATGCCCTCGAACGTGATCAGGTCCTCGGGGTCGGTGTCGACGGCGCCGATCGGATAGATCAGGTACGGGCGCTCCGCGCTCAGGTCGCGCGGCGTGTCCCCCGTCGTCTGGCGCGGGCGCTCGACGGGGAAGTAGTCGGACTTCAGCGCCGAGTTGCACGTCTTGCACGCGATCAGGTAGTTCTCGACGTGGTAGGCGAGCAGGAAGTAGCCCGGATCCGCGCCGGCGCCCAGCTCGAAGTCGAACGCGACGCCGCGCGCGCGCTGGATGGACTCGCTGGGCCACGGGCGGACGCGCCGCTTCGGTCGGAAGTGCTCGACGTCGTGCTCGACGTTGCCGAAGGCCGACTTCTCCAGCCGGCGCTCGCAGAACCCGCACTTGAAGCCCTGGAGCTCCATGTACGCGCGCTTGATCTGGCTCCAGATCGAGCTGCTCTCGTCGTAGCGCCCGAGCGCGCGGAAGCCGTCGGTTCGCAGCCGGGCGCGCTCGAGGAAGCCCGGCGCGACGCGCTCGACGCTGGCGCGCCACTGCCGGGGGCGGAACGGGTAGCGGATCACCCCGGCCTCCCCGGCTTCGCGCCCGGATGGCCGAGCGCGCGCAGGAACTCCAGCGCGGCCTCGCCGTCGCCGGCGCGGGCGCGCTCCGTGATGTCCCGCAGCCGCGCGCGGAACGCGTCCGAGCGGGACGACTCCAGTCCGAAGTACGAGCTGGTCAAGACGCGGTCGGCCGTGTTGCCGAACACGTCCTCGCGCAGCCTCCGGGCGTGCGTGGCGCCCTCGCTGACGGCCTCGTCGTCGGGCTCGAGCAGGACGAGGTTCTCGGGGCGCAGCGAACCCGCCAGCAGCGGGCTGTGCGACGTGACCAGGAACTGCAGGCGCGGCAGCGCCGCCGCGACGGTCGGCAGCACGTCGAGCTGCCAGCGCGGGTGCAAGCGCTGGTCGACCTCGTCCACGAGCACGACGCCGGGCAGCTCGGACAGCGGGCTGCCCGCGGGCGCCGCCACGTGCAGGTGGAACAGGAGGTCGGCGAGCCACGCGATGTGCGCGCGCAGGCCGTCCGACAGCGCGGCGGTGGGCACGGACACGCCGCTGTGCTCGAAGAGGTACCACTCACCCTCGCGCTGCGCGAAGAAGCGCGTCTCCGCCGGGAGCACGCCGTCGAGGAGCGCGCGGACCTCGGCGAACCGCTCGGACTGCTCGCGCTCGAGAGCCGGCAGCCAGGCCTCCAGGGGCACGAGCCGCGCCTGCTCGTCCAGCAGCGTCGCGACGCGCTGCAGCCGCGCCGGCAGGTGGCTCACTCCCTCGTGCTCCGAGACCGCCGCGAGGCGCGCCGGGCCGTAGGCCGCGAGGAACCACGCCGGCCCGTCCGCGGGCGCGAGCGCGTCGAGCTCCCGGGCGACGCTGGTGAGCCGCTCGCCGTCCCCGTCGCGTGAGAGGCACGTCCGCGCGCGGGCCTGGACGCTGCCGGCGTCGTCGGCCGCCGGGTCTCCGGCGGAGGCGTCGGTCGCGTGGCGCACGAGTCCGACGCTGACGCTGCACTCCCCCGCGGCGCCGCGCCGCACCCAGCCCGGCGGGACGAAGCTGCGCTCGAGTAGCGTGCCCGCGACGCCGAGGACGATCGCCTTCAGCACCGTGGACTTGCCGCCGCCGTTCAGGCCGAGCAGCAGGTTCACTCCCGGCAGTTCGAGCGACCCCGCGCCGGGGCGGTCGGGGTGCAGGAACTCGACCTCGGTGCGCTCGATGCACCGAAACTCCTCGATGGCCAGCTCGCGTACGTACACGTCACCCTCCTCCCGCTGCACGGTAGGAGCCGCCTGCCTGCGGGTCCATACCGTGCTCTGCCGAGGGCGCCGTTCTCGCGCTGGCGGCTAGCCCAGGGCCTTCTCGATCGCCGCGCGGAGCTCGGCCGCGTCGGGCTCGACCTTGCTCGGGTAGAACGCGACGACCTGGCCGTCCCTGCCGACGAGGTACTTGCAGAAGTTCCAGCCGGGGA
>CAYGPA010000597.1:0-3027 GCA_964351535.1 uncultured Planctomycetaceae bacterium | reverse complement strand
TACATGGCGACGCCGGTCGCGATCACCGTCGAGGGCGCGAACATCCTCACGCGCACGATGATCATCTACGGCCAAGGAGCCATCCGCTGCCACCCGTGGGTGCAGAAGGAGATGTCCGCCGTGGCCGCGCGCGACGCGGCGGCCTTCGACGTGGCCTTCTTCGGGCACGTGGGCTTCGTGTTCCAGGGCGCGGCACGCTCGCTGCTGCTCGGGCTCTCGGGCGGCCTGCTCGCTCCCTCGACGCACCCGCGCCTGGATCCGTTCCTGCGCCAGCTCACGCGCTACAGCGCCGCCTACGCGCTCATCTCCGACGCCGCCATGGCGACGCTCGGCGGCACGCTCAAGCGCAAGGAGAAGATCAACGGTCGCTTCGCGGACGCGCTGGGATGGATGTTCCTCGCCTCCGCGACGATGAAGCGCTTCGTCGACGAGGGCGAGCCGGAGCGCGACCGCGAGGTCCTGCAGTGGTCGATGGAGCACGCGCTGTACCAGATCGAACGCGCGCTCGTCGGCATCCTCGACAACCTGCCCAACCGCTTCGCCGCCACGTCGCTGCGGCCGCTCGTGTTCCCGCTGGGGGCGCGCCGCAGCCCGCCGTCCGATCGCCTCGGAGGCCGCGTGGCACGCGCGCTGCTCGGCAAGAGCGAGCTGCGCGAAGCGCTGTCGCGCGACATCTACGTCGGCAGCGAGGAAGAGCCCGGACTCGGACACCTGGAGAAGACGGTGCGCCTGCTCTCCCAGGCCCAGGAGCCGCGCAAGAAGCTCAAGGCAGCCCTGAAGGAGGGCCGCGTCCAGCGCGGGTCGGAGATGCTCGTCCAGGCCGTCCGCGACGGGATCCTGCGCGAGGAGGAGGCCGCCGCCATCCGCGCGGCCGACCAGGCCCAGAACGAGGCCATCGCCGTCGATTCGTTCGGCGACATCCGCACGTTCCCGCCGCGCTCTCCGAGCGCGGGTCCTTCGACGACCGCCGGCCGGACCGCCTGATACGCAGTCCACGAGGCTCACCCGACCTGCGACGCGCGCGGAGACTCCGCGCGCGTCGCTTTTTTTGCGGCCCCGCGCTCACCGGCGGGGGTAGGCAGCGTACCCCCGGGACTGCTACCTTCCCGGCCATGCTCACCTCTCCCCGCTCGCTCGCCGTCCTGGCCGCCCCGCTGCTCGCCTGGACCTGCGACGGAGAGACGCATGCGGCCGAGGAGGGCTTCCACTTCGTCGACGTCGCGCCCGAGGCCGGCATCGACGTGGTCAACCGCTGCGGCGATCCGCGGCGCTGGTACATCCCCGAGAGCAACGGCAACGGCGCCGCGTGGCTCGACTTCGACGGCGACGGCGACGTCGACCTCTTCGTCGGCAACGGCTCGGGCGTACGCTACGTGGACGACGGCGCGCGGCTCGAGCTCCTGAGAGACGGCTCCAGCCGGCTGTACCGCAACGACGGAGACGGCACGTTCACCGACGTGACCGACGCCAGCGGCGCGCGCACGTCCGCCTGGATCAACGCCGTGACCGTCGGCGACGTCGACGAGGACGGCGATCCGGACCTGTACCTCGCCTGCTTCGGCCCCGACCTGCTGCTGCGCAACGACGGCGGCACGTTCGTCGACGCGACCGGCGAGGCCGGCCTGGGCTGCGCGCTGTGGGGAGCGGGCGCGGTCTTCGGCGACGCGGACAACGACGGCGACCTCGACCTGTACGTCGCCAACTACGTCGAGTTCGACCTCGAGAATCCGCCCGACGGCGGTCGGCGCCAGACGTTCGAAGGCGTCGAGGTCGGCTACGGGCCCGAGGCCGAGAACGGCCGCGGCCTGAACCCGGGCGCGCCGGATCGGTTCTACCTCGGCGACGGCCGCGGGCGCTTCGTCGACGCCACGGCGGACGCGGGCCTCGAGCTCGAGGCGCCGCTGTGCTCCTACGCCGTGCTGTTCAGCGACGTCGACGGCGACGGCTGGCAGGACCTGATGGTCGCCAACGACCTGCAGCCCGCGAATCTGTTCATGAATCGCGGCGACGGCACGTTCGAGGACCAGGGCGACGCCCGCGGCTTCGCGCGCAACGCGCAGGCGCAGGCCACCGCCGCGATGGGGCTCTTCTCCGCCGACTTCGACGGCGACGGCGACTTCGACGTGTTCCGCACCAACTTCGACTTCGAGGCCAACGCGCTGCACGTCAACGACGGCCGCGGGCACTTCCGGGACCGAGCCGCGGAGCTCGGCCTGGCGCAGGCGAGCGAGGATCGCCTCGGCTGGGGCGGCGGCTTCTTCGACGCCGACCTCGACGGCGACCTCGACCTGCTCGTCGCCAACGGGCACGTGCTGCCGCAGGCGCCGCAGATCGGCATGAACGGCTTCCTGCAGGAGTCGCAGCTGTTCGAGGCCTACGACGACGACGGCCGCCTGCGCTACCGCGACGTGACCGCCGACGCCGGGGCGGACCTGCGCGCGCTGCGCTCGGCGCGCGGCGTGGCCCTCGCCGACTACGACGACGACGGCGACGTGGACGCGCTGATCGTCGACCTGGACCACGCTCCGCGTCTGCTCGAGAACCGCAGCGCGCGGCGCGGGCACTGGCTCGCCGTCGCGCTCGAGGGCACGACCAGCAACCGCGACGCGCTCGGCGCCGTCGTGACGGTCTCCGCCGGCGGACGCGACCACGCGCGCGAGATGCGCGTCACCGACGGCCTGTACTCCTCCCACGACGCTCGCCTGCACTTCGGCCTCGGCGCCGTGGACGGCATCGAGCGCGTCACCGTGCGCTGGCCGTCCGGCGCGCGCACGACCATCGACGAGCCGCCCCTGGATCGCCTGCTGTCGATCCGCGAACCCCAGAAAGCCACGAAGTGAAAGTCGCCCTGATCTTCCCGCCGCAAGGCCACTTCACGCAGCCGTACCTCAGCCTGCCCTCGCTGGCCGCGTACCTGCGTGCGAACGGCGTCGACGAGGTCGAGACCATCGACGCGAACATCGAGGCCTACGACGAGTTCCTGTCGGAGGCGCGCCTGCGGCGCTCGCTCGAGCGCGTGAACGCCCC
>CAYGPA010000596.1:0-3031 GCA_964351535.1 uncultured Planctomycetaceae bacterium | reverse complement strand
ACTGCCACTCCGCCGCCGAGCTGGCGCGCCTCGCGATCCGCGAGGGCCTCGTCTCGACGTAGTCCGGACGTCGCGTCGCGCTCAGCTCGCCAGGCGCTTGCGCAGCCAGGTGCCGATGTCGCGCAGCTCCTCCATGCAGACCTGATGCTGCATGGGGTAGTCGTGCCACTCGACGTCGTACTCGAGCTGTTCGAGCGTGCGGCGCGCGAGCTGTCCGCCGGTGATCGGGACCATCGGGTCCAGCGAGCCGTGGGCCAGGAACACGGGCGTCTTCGCGTTGGCCTCGCTGCGCTCCTCGGCGAGGTGGTCCTCGAGTACGAGATACGTCGAGAGCGCCAGCAGCCCCGCGATACGCTGCGGATGGCGCAGCCCCGCGTACAGCGCGATCGCACCGCCCTGCGAGAAGCCCGCGAGGACGATGTTCTCCGTCGCGACGCCGCGTTCGTTCTCGCGCTGGATCAGCGCGGCGACGTGCTCGGACGAGCGCGCGATGCCCGCCTTGTCGTTGCGGCGGCCGAGGTCCATCTCCGTGATGTCGTACCAGGCCGGCATCACCATGCCGCCGTTGATCGTGACCGGGATCGCCGGCGCGTGCGGGAAGACGAAGCGCACCGGTACGGCGGGGTCGAGGCCGAGCTCCGGGACGACGGGCACGAAGTCGTGGCCGTCGGCCCCCAGGCCGTGCAGCCAGATCACGGCGTGGCGCGGGTCGCCCTCGAAGGGCGTGACCTCGACGCAGGGAAGCAGCTCGGCGTTCTCGGGGGTCTCGGGGCTCATGGGCGGCTCGTCACGGGTTCCAGGGCCGGCGGCGGGAGTTGCGCAATCCGTACGGCGCGCGGGCCGCGCACGGGGTGCGGGCCCTTGCTGAGAGCGGTAGAGTAGCTGCCCTTTCTCTCCTTCGCACAGTCCGACTCCTCGAACCCGAGGGCCTCTCTCATGCTCCTGAAGCTGCTCACTGCGGCGCTCCTCGCCGCGCTCCCCGGTTCCGCACTCGCCCAGACCCAGCAGGTCTTCCCGTACGAGGTCGAGCGCCACACCCTCGACAACGGACTGAAGGTGCTGCTGATCCCGATGCCGGCGGACGGCCTGACGTCCTACTGGTCGATCGTGCGCACGGGCAGCCGCGACGAGGTCGAGGAGGGCGTCACGGGCTTCGCACACTTCTTCGAGCACATGATGTTCCGCGGCTCGGAGCGCTTCCCCGACTTCGACGGCATCGTGAACGGCCTGGGCGCGGAGACGAACGCGTACACGACCGACGACTACACGGCGTACCACCTGAGCTTCGCGAGCGAGGACCTGCCCACGATCATCGAGGTCGAGGGCGACCGCTTCCAGAACCTCTCGTACACCGAGGCGGAGTTCAAGACGGAGTCCGGCGCGGTCTACGGCGAGTACCGCAAGGGCCGCACGAACCCGTTCTGGTGCCTGTTCGAAGGCCTGCAGAACACCGCCTTCGACGCGCACACGTACAAGCACACGACGATCGGGTTCGAGGCCGACATCCAGCAAATGCCGGAGCAGTTCGAGTACTCCAAGAGCTTCTTCGACCGCTTCTACCGGCCCGAGAACGTCGTCGTGATGGTCGTCGGCGACTTCGACTCCGCGGAGACGATGCGGCTGATCCGCGAGAACTACGCCGGCTGGCAGAAGGGTTACCAGGCGCCCGCGGTGCCCGAGGAGCCCGAGCAGACCGCGCAGCGCCGCGTGACGATCCCGTTCGACGGCCAGACGCTCCCGATCCTGAACGTCAGCTTCAAGGGCGAGCGCCTGCTGCCCGGCGACCGCGAGATGATGGCCGCCACGATGATCGGCGAGCTGGCCTTCGGCTCGACCTCGGACCTCTACAAGAAGCTCGTGCTGGAGGAGCAGCGCGTCGACGCGATGTTCGAGGACTTCGGCATGAACCGCGACCCGGGTCTGTGGGGCATCTTCGCGCGCGTGAAGGATCCCGCCGACGTGGCCTCGGTCGAGGGCGAGATCTTCGCGACGATCGAGTCGATGCGCCGCGAGCTCGTGGACCCCGAGCGGCTCGACGCCGTGCGCTCGCGCCTGAAGTACGGCTTCCTGTCCGGCTTGACCACGCCGAACGAGGTCGCGGGCGGCATGGCGCGCTTCGTCGCGCTGACGGGCGACGTGACCTGCGTGGACGAGATGTACACGACCCTCGAGCAGGTGACGCCCGAGGACGTCCGCAGCGCCGCCGAGCGCTGGCTGCGCCCCGAGCGCAGCACGGTCGCGATCCTGCACACCGCGGGCGAGGACCTGCCCCAGGCCATCGTCGGCTCGCAGCCGCCGGTGCTCTTGCACGTGCCGCGGGACCCGAACGTCGCCGTGCGCCTGTGGTTCCAGGTCGGCAGCCAGGACGACCCTCCGGGCAAGCAGGGCCTCGCGGCGCTGACGGCCGCGATGATCAGCGACGGCGGCACCGAGAAGCGCACCTATGAAGAGGTGCTCGAGGCGCTGTTCCCGCTGGCCGGCGGCTACGGCGCGCGCGTCGACAAGGAGATGACCGTGATCTCCGCGTCGGTCCACCGCGACAACGTCGGGCCGTTCTACGAGATCTTCTCCGACGCGATCCTGCGCCCGGGCTTCCGCCAGGAGGACTTCGACCGCATCCGCTCGCAGACGGTCTCGTCGATCGAGAACGACCTGCGCTTCGCGTCCGACGAGGAGCTCGGCAAGGCCGCGCTGTACGGCACCGTGTTCGCGGGCACGCCCTACGAGCACCTGATCGACGGCACCGTCTCGACGCTGAACGCGATCACACTGGACGACGTGCGCGCCTTCTTCGCCGAGCACTACACCAGGGACAACCTGGTCGTCGGCCTGGGCGGCGCCTACGAGGAGAGCTTCCTGCAGCGCCTGCAGGCGGACCTCGCGCGCCTCGAGGACGGCGTCCCGATGCGCACCGTCGCGCCCGCGCCGGCGCCGATCGAGGGCCGCAACGTCGTGCTGGTCGAGAAGCCCGGTCCGTCGACCGCGATCAGCTTCGGCTACCCGATCGACCTGCACCGCGGCGACCGCGAGT